>SLIS01000347.1 GCA_007135505.1 Halovivax sp. | reverse complement strand
TCGTCTACGTGTTCGTGGAACGTCACTGGTCCGAGACGATCGCATTACTCGGCGGGTGGTTGGTACTGGTTGGGGACCGTGTAATTCTCAACTCAATCCATACGACGACTACCTCTCTCGGCGCCGTCCTGTTCGGACTGCTGTTGCTGTACGCAGAGCGGTTCGACAGCACTGGTCAGCGACGGTACTTGGCTTTCTTCTCAGTATTCCTGCTCGGACTGATGTTCACCCACCAGATGAGTCTCTTCGTTACGGTTGTATGCGTCGGAGCCTACGTGCTAGCGAGTTCGTTCTGGGGTCGCCGGTTCGGCCAGCGATCGCTCCTGGTGTCTCTGATGCTCGTCGGTTCCTTCTTGGTCCAGACGAGTTACTCCGGATACACTGGTCCAGAGGACGAGTCACCTAGTTTCCTCGAAGAGGTCGGTGGCGTGATCGTTTCAAACTTCGGTGATGTCGTCGGCGGTTCCGGGGGTCGGACGCAACTTCCGCCTGGCGACCACGTTGCTCTCGCCGGCGCCGACGCGATGTCTCTGTTTCACGTAGCCGGAAACGGACTGCTCATCGCGCTAGCACTCGTCGGATGCGTCTGCTGGTTACGACGACCCGGCGGGATCTCACCCCGGATCGGTCTATCGCTCGGTGCCGGTATCACCGCCGCCAGCGTCTTCATCTACGTCATTCCCCTGGTGGGTATCAGTACGTTCCTCCCGGATCGATGGCTACTCTTCATGTACATCATGCTGAGTATGCTGGCGGCACCTGGCCTGGCAGTGCTCATCTCCACCTGGGAACGGGTCGCCCGTGGCGGGTTGGTCCTGCTCGTCGTATTTGCGCTCGTGCTCACTCCCTACGCACTCGTGATGACGACAAACGGAATCGGCGCGATTGACGGTCCGGTAATCGACGATTCGCCGGCCGCAGACAGGGGCGCCACGACACCGGACGAGTTGGCCGCCTATCAATTCTCGATTACGTACGTCGGGACGGACGCCACTATAGTGAGTGACCACGGCGCTGCCCAGCTTCTCTCACGGCATTTCGAACAGTCTGCGACACCATACAAGACCTCGATTGAGGACCCCGGGACGACCCGTACCGGTGAGGAGCTCTTGCTGTATCGTGGATACGCCGAGACGCATCACGTCACGTACCACCTCGAATACGATGAAACGCAGTACCGCGTGTACGGTCCGCTTCCGGGCCCAGAATCGACTGACTCGATCATCTACACGAACGGAGAGGATCGAGTTGCCTGGAGCGGACCGGACTAACGGCCATCGAACGGCTCTCTCCAGCCCAGTGTTACGTGCTTGCGGGTCGGCGAGTGAGAGAACGTATCGGATTTGAAGAGAACGGGTTTCGCCCCGGACGGAGATCGTATGCTCCGAGCGACGCGCTCGGTTCAGTCCTCGTCCTCCGCTTCGTCATCGTCGTCAGTACCCCCCTCATCCTCAGCATCGTCTTCGTCGTTATCGTCGTCCGTACCCTCCTCGTCCTCAGCTTCATCTTCCTCACTATCCTCGTCAGTACCTTCCTCGTCTTCTTCCACGTTCTCGTCGTCATCAGTATCCACTTCGGAGTCCAGTTCTCCACCAGATGGGTAGACGTCGGTCCAGAAGTACACGTACCGGTCCGCGTTTTCGATGGTCGGTTCGTCTGGAACCTCACCGTCGTTGGTCTGGAACAACAGATAGGTGATCCGAACCGTCCCCTCGTCTGCCTCGGGGGTAATCGGACGGTCGCCGTACCCAGTTTGACCGTCGGCCAGCTGGTAGTCAATCCGCCGGAGTTCGGTCCGTTCGACCACCTCGCCACCGACAACTCGCTGTTCCTGTATCACTACCGTGTACTCCATGGCCCGATTCTCGTGATTCCCGACGGCGGCGACTATCGGAATCGACGTACCAGCCTCCACCGACTCCGGATAGTCCGATGCGATATACTCGCCCTCGTCGTTCTCGGTCACGAGGTACAGCTCGGTGTACTCCGCATCCCGATGATCTCCATCCATCGCGTAGAACCCTGCACCCAGGAGGGCGATGAGCACCACGGCGAGTCCGACGCTCAAGACCAGGTCCGTAGACGTGTCCGTCCGGAAGAGGCGTCGCACGCCCCGAAGGTGATCGACCGGTTCGGGATCGAACCGTTCTCGTTCGGGGCCACGACGCCGGCGCCCTGCGGCAACGAGTAGAGCGCCGCCTGAGACCAGCCCCAACCCCGTTGCCAGTTCCGCGGACCCGAATCCGACGGGCGCTGCCATGAGAATCAAGGCCACCACCGGAACGACCATCACGCTGATCCCGACCGAGAGCGTCCACCACTCAACGGTCGAGAATCGGTCCGGCCGGCTGACGTTGTTGGGGCCGGTGCGATCGCGCACGACCGCTCGCGGGAAGAGAGCCGACAGGATCGCGCACCCTGGTATCACCAGGAGTAGCGGAGCGCCGATTGCGACTGCAAGCGCCGAGCCGGCGACGGCGCCGGAGCCGATCACGACGGAAGAGAATAGTGTAAAGAAAGCGATCAACTTTAGATCGCTGGTGTCGCTCCTCATCTTTCACTCCCTACTTCGGCTTGGTCTCTCCCTTACGAGGTCGTTCGCCGAAACGAATCGGCCACAGCCCATCACGTTCGGCAGCCCATGAGGGTTTATCCGACGGCGTCTGTAGTTGCCGCGGATGAGATCCTCCGCCGGCTGAGACATAACGGTTCGTCTGATCCAAATCGTAACGAGCATGGATACGTCACTACCGTTGATCAGTTCAAAACGACGTAGTTATGGATCGGATACCCGACACCTGACGGTCGGATCGACGGGTTCGCCCGACAGGGTTCGAATCGTTTCGCTATAGCCTGATCGGACATCGATCCGAACCAGTGAGACCCATTGCCGGCCGAAGATCGGTCAGGGTCGACTTGAAGGAGTTCCTCAGCTGGATCTGTTCGACATCATCCCCCGGATGTTCTTGAGTGCGATCCGGACCGTGTCGGCTACGCCCGGGCACGTGTACAGCGGGCCAAGGTCGTTGGCCGTGGTCGCGTCGAATTCGGCTTCCCTTAGGCGTTCGCAGGCCGTTGCGAGCATATCCGTCGAACGCTCGAAGAGCCGACGTTCGATCGCCTGCCAGGTCTCGAGCCCCTCAATCGCGACCGTCTTCTCGACGACGATCTCGCCGCCGTCGAGCGTCGACGTGAGTCGTTGAAGCGTGATGCCGGCCGTCCGTTCGTCATTCGCGAATTCCCACACGCCGGGCGGTTTGCCCCGGTACTCCCGGATGTTCCCGTGGTGGAAGCTCAACACGCCGTATGTCGGCGTCGTCAATACCTCGCCCTGGAGGATGCCGAATCCACGCCGGAACAGTAGATCGATGCTGGCCGCTTCGATCCGATCGATCGCCGCGTCGGGAAGTCGCTGTCCGATTCCATCCGCGGGTTCGGGTCGAACGCGAATAACTTCCGCATCGTCGAACCAGTCGAGGTCCTCGAGGGGTACCTTCTCCAGATACGTCGGCGTGTTCACGAGTCGATGCATGGCGAGGACCGGCGCCCAGGCGCCCTCCTCGAGCGCCGAACTGGCGTATCGTCGTAAGGAACCCGACGAATCGTCTTCTCCGGCACCAGCCGGAAGGATCACCTGTGCCACCGAAACGTTCGCGGATTCGATCGCCTCCGCGACCGCGTCGGCGGCCCACCGCTCCATCGCCGGTTCGTCGACTAAAATGCCGACGGTGAGTGAGTCACGTTCCACGAATTGGTCAGTCGGAGATGATCGTCACGGGTGTCTGTTCCTCCCGTTCGACCGGTTCGGACGCTCCGGCCTGGTCGATCGATTCACCAGCAGACTGCAACTCCCGCATCGTCCGTATCTCGACGTCGCCGGCGTCCCGGCGCTTGGCCAGGTAGCCGAGGAACGCGTCGATCTGGGGCCACTGCTGGTCGTTCGCGAGGTCGTACAGGTGACACCAGAAGTGAACCGACGAGCCGTCGGCCGCCGCGTCGACGCCGCGGCGGAGGTTCCACAGGTGTAATCGCCGTCTGGCCGCGAGCGGGAGCGCCCGGTACACGGGGTGTGGGGAGTAGGTACCGATCTGGAGGTAGGGAACGGCAAAGGAGGTGTACTCCGTACTGTAGGTCTCCAGGATGTCGTCGGTCTCGCGCGGTTCGATCGTCGGGTGCGTCTCGAAGAGGATCTCGTACAGCTTCCGGACGCGGGTCGGCGGACGTTGCTCGCCGTCGGCGCGATAGTGGGGAACGCGCTTGACGCGAATGCCGCCGTCCGCGAGGACGTCCGAGGGCGGCACGCTGTGACGCGGCGGAACGATCGACTCGCTGGTCGCCACGCCGTGGCGCTCGTGGACGCGGCGGGCGCGATCCAGCTCCCACTCGACCACCGCGGGATCGACCTCGTTGCACTCGACGTGCGAGTAGGTGTGCGTACAGAGTTCGTGATCGGTCCGGTGGGCCCGGATCGCCTCCACCACGTCCGGCGCGTAGAATTCCGGGTCCGCCTCGACCGAGGTACCCGGATCGACGTCCCACCACCCGTCCTCGTGTGGCCCGTCGTGGTGACCGTCACACGAGTCGTGGAACAGGTGCCCGACGACGTCGAACGTGATCGGCACGTCGTGATCGTCACAGCGCTCCAGCAGGTACGAGAGGTACCGGGTTTCCTCGCGCCGGCCGTCGCTGAGCTTGTCCAGCTTCCCCCAGTGGGCGAGGCCCCAGCCGAGTTCCACCTCGATGCTAATTGTTACCGTCCCCGTCATCACGGGGAATCAACACGAACGACGATAAAGTGGCTTGGCGTGAGTTTCAGGACGTGAGATACGTCTTCGCGCGAGGAAAGACAGCGCGTGGAGAACGAGCGCCGCGTCGGTAGGATTTCCGGAGTGGCTCCCGCAATCCCCTCGCCGTCCTCGAGTTCGCCAGTACGTCACGGCGGACGCGGGCGACGGCTCGAGCGTGGTAGGCATCGCCTTCCACCCGGAAAGTACAGTCTTGGCCGCCGGATTTGCGACCGTAACCACCTATTCATCGGGCATCAGTAGCGTCAGCACGGTAACCAGCGCGACGATGCCGGCCAGGGCCACGTACCCCTCGTCGAAGAAGCCCCGCTCGGCCACGGCGCCGAAGATGACCGGGCCCGTGGCGCCCAGCATGGCCCCACTCGAGCGGATAATCCCCAGCCCCGTGCCCTGGATCTCCCGCGGAATCGCGTCGGCGAGGTACGCCTGGGTGATCGCGCCGGAGCCGAGCATCGTGGCGATGAGGACGGTGACGCCGACGATCGGCCAGAAGCCCTCGGTCGCCGGGAGTACGGCGAGGCCGACGATGGCACCGCCGAGGACGATCGGCAGCGACCGCCGGAGGCCGACCCGGTCGTAGGCCACGCCGGCGAGCGGCTTGACGACGACGCCGAAGGCGAAAAAGAGGCCGAAGATCGACCCGGCAACAGCGGGCGAGAAGCCCTTGACCGTCATCAGGTAGGTGGGATAGAACGCCGAGAACGTCTGCCAGACGAAGATGAACAGAAAGAGGATGACCCACATGAACCCGAAGGTGGGCGTCCGCAGGATCGGAAGCACGTCCCGGATGGTGGCGTCCGGTCCATCGTCGTTCGACTTCCCGTCGTCTGATCGATTGTCGTCGTCCGATTGCCCGCCGTCCGATCGTTTGGCGGCGTCCGATCGTCTGTCGTCGTTCGGTTTCTCGTCGGATCGCTCGTCCGATTGCCCGTCCGTCCGTTCATCCGATTCCTCGTCACTTCGCCCGTTCGCTCGCTCGGTCGGCGGGACCGTCACCCAGAGCACGATCGCGACGAGGACGAGCAGCGGCAGGACGTACCCGAGGCCGAGCTGCCAGGCGGCCACGCCGGCGAGGACGGTCGCGATCGGCGGCAGCACCGTCTGGCCGACGTCGCCCGAGGCCATCGTGATGCCGAGTGCACCCCCGATGCGGTCGGGGTAGAGGTCCGAGAGGGCGGTGATCCGTGCGATCGGGTACTGGGACAGCCCCAGACCGACCACGCCGGTCGCCGCGAACAGGACGAGCGCCGTCGGGGCGAACAGGACGAGCACGACACCGAGCACGACGATCGTCACGCTCGCCGTGAGCACTCGCCGCTCGCCGTATCGATCCGCGAGGACGCCGCCGGGGACCTGGCCGATCGCGTAGCACAGCCAGATGAGTGACACGAGGAAGCCGCCGGTGACGAGCGTGAGGCCGAACGCGTCGCTGAGTTCCGGGAGCAAGACCGGATAGATCATCCGCGTCCCGTTGAGCAGGCCCCACCCGAGGGCGATGGCGAGCAGCGTCTTGCCCGCACCACCGGCCCACAGTCCGGCCACTTCGCGACGAACCGACTCGAGACCACGCATTGAGAGGTTCCGTGGTCAGTAGGTCGGCTGGCTCGTTGAAATGGCTTCGTCTCGAGGAACCGCTTACGGGTAATCGCAACGATGGCCGGAACCGCATCCTCGGCCCGTTCGACGATCGGAAACCCGCCTCGCTCAAACGAGCGCGACCGGGAACAGCGACGTCACCAGCAGGAACAGCGCGACCGCGTAGACGAGGTCGAGCCAGAACATGCTCAGCAGGTTCACCACGTAGATGAGCGCGATCACCGGGAGCCCGAGCAGCGCGCTCGGCGAGGACCGCCATCGCGACTTCGTCTGGTTCCACAGGGCCGACGCATCCCCGGTGCTTGGGAAGGCGTGCAACCCGAAGCTCAGGCCGAGCCACAACAACAGCCCTTCCGTATATCCGATGGCCTCGAGGGAGCCACTCTCCGGGAGCAGCACCGCAAGCGCCGCGAAGGCCCCGACCGCGAGCGCCGTGTTCAGGAAGAACGGCGCGACGCTGATCGCCATCGCGTGGCGATACCGCGCCGGTTCGGCGTGGAGGACGTAGCCGGCCGGATCCCCGATCCGGAAGTAACACACCTCCGCCACGGGAACACGGAACCAGTCGCAGGTCTTCTTGTGCGCCAGTTCGTGGACGACTACGCCGGGAAACGTCACGAGGGTGAGGAGGAGCCCGAGCAAACCCATGGCTCACTGTTCGACTAGGTTAGCATGA
>SLIS01000214.1 GCA_007135505.1 Halovivax sp. | reverse complement strand
TGAAGAGCGTCGCGAACGAGTACGCGAATTCCAGGGCCGGTACGGCGTACGCTCCCACCGACACGAGCTGGAAGAGCCCACCGATGATCAACAGAACCCCCGCCGCCAGCAGTGCCGCGTTCGAACGTCCCGATTGGACGTAAATCAGCGCGCCGATCCCGATCGCGATGAGGCCGAAGAGGACCTCGTGGGTAACGGTGAGAATCATCGACTCGATCGAAAACGACGCGATCCAGATGACGAAGTAGGCGACGATAGTAACCGTGATCACCCGCTGTGCCCACCTGGGAGCCTCGTGTAACGGCCTCATAGGTCCGGAGAATAACCGGAGGGGCATAAAACCGGTCGGTTACGCTCACTACGTAGCATGCCGACCGGAACCGACGGTTCCTACTCGGTCGGCCGCGCCGGCCACGTAAGATCGAGTCCCTCGTGGATGGCAAACTCGCACGCGTTCAACACGTAATGGGCGACGACGACGGAAAGCAGGCTCCCGGTGACGATGAACAGCGCCGCCAGGGCGAACCCGATCACGCCGGTCACGACGATCCCCGCAGTCCCCTGGATGCCGTGGCCGACGGCGAACAGGATCGAGGACGCGATCGCGAGGAGCCAGGGTGAAACCGCGAAGCCGGCGGCGAACGCACCGATCAGCACCGCCCGGAAGAGCAGTTCCTCGAAGAGGGCGATCAGCGGCAACACGCCGACGAACAGTCCCACCCACCCGCGCCGGCTCGACGGAGCCAGGCTCTCGCGCAACCACTCGTCGTGGTCGATTCCGACCCGCCGGGTCAGATGGCTCCCGCCTTCGCTGACCACGTACAACCCGAGCCCCGCACCCAGCCCGATCCACAGCTCGGAGACCGCGTCACCGATCGAACCCGCGATCCCGAGCGCCTCGATCGGAACGCCGGTATACAGGATGGCGCCGACGACGACCGCCAGAAACAGACCCTGGGTAAACGCCACGTTGATCAGGAGGCCACGCGTCGTGACGGGTTCGTCCCCGACGTAGGCGACGACCCGGTGGTCCGCCGGATACCGGCCAGGACCGGGTCGCTCCACGACGGGAGCGGCTCCCTCCTCGAAGTCAGACGGCCCGGTCGTCACGTCGCTACGATCCGTCGTCCCGGCGCAGTCAGCCGGTTCGACCGCGGAACCTGACGATCGATCCGGCACGGGTTCGACCGCGTCGTCGGGCGGTGCCGGGCCGTCGCGACGGTCGTCGGGCGGTGCCGACCGATCACCGGCCCCCGCCCGAGCCATCGAGTCGTCCACCGTCTCGTCGCTGGAGACCGATTCGTCGGGTGCCACCGGTTCGTCGGAACGTGCGTCCTCGGCGCGTGACGGCTCCGCGGCGGTCGATTGGTCCGCGACCGGCCGCAGCCGCCGCTGGGTCAGGATAGACAGCGCGATCATCGCGACCGTCAGCAGGGCGACGATCCCGAAGAACGCCACCCACTGGGTCATCGGTTACTGTGGACTCGGGCTCGATCCGCTACCGTGACCGACCTGTCCGTCGAAGGCCGAGCCGGTGATGGACTTCAACCGATCGAGCAGCGAGTCCTTCTCGGGTTCGCCGATCAGCGCGATGTCGAGTACCTCGCTGATGTTCGAGGCAGGGATGATGTCGACCATCTCCTCGTACTCGTCCTCGATCATGACGTCCTGTTCGTTCGCCTTCGGGATGATGACCGTCGAGCAGCCGGCCTTCGCCGCTGCCTCGATCTTGTGGGTCACACCGCCGACCGGGAGCACGTCGCCGCGCACCGACAGCGAACCGGTCATCGCCACCGACTGATCGACCGGGATGTCCTCGAGGGCGGAGATGACCGCCGTCGCCACCGTGATGGAGGCCGAGTCGCCGTCGACGCCCTGCTGACCGGCCTGGACGAACTGGATGTGGACGTCCTTGCCGGCGAGCGAGGAGTGCGGGTAGTCGCTGGCCGCGTATCGGTCCTCGTCCCAGCCGGGGACGGTCGTCGAGAGGTCCTCGTCGGAGAACTTCTTGATGATCGCCGAGACGTTCTGGACCGACTCCTGGGCCATCTCCTTCAGCTGACCGGTGGCGATGACCCGTCCGGGGCCCTGTGCCGGCGTGACCTCCGCCATGACCGGCAGCATGATACCCGAGTCCTCGCCCATGACGGCCAGGCCGTTGACGCGGCCCTCGACGCCGCCCTCGCTGACCTGCAGTTCGTAGTCCTTCCGGCGGTCGATGTAGTCGTCGGCGAGCTGTTGCTCGATCGACCGGGAGCGCTGCTTCGCCTGCAAGACGTCGTCACGGGTCGTGTACTCGCGCTCGTCGGCACGGGCGATGTCGCCGGCGACCCGGACCAGTCCACCCAGATTCCGGAACAGGAGCGTTAGGTGGTCCTTGCGGCCGGCGCGACGCCTGGCCTCCAGCATGATCTCCTCGATGGCCTCGCGGTTGAAGTGTGGCAGGCGACCGTCGCGCTCGACCTCCTGGGCGACGAAGCGGGCGTACTTCCGGCGCATTTCGGGCGTGTCCTCGATGGTGTCGTCCATGTACACCTCGTAGCCGTAGCCCTTGATCCGCGAACGCAGCGCGGGGTGCATGTTCTCCATCGCGTCCAGGTTCCCCGCCGCGATCATGACGAAGTCACAGGGGACGGGTTCGGTCTGGACCATCGCGCCCGAGGAGCGCTCGGACTGACCGGTGATCGAGAACTCGCCCTCCTGAATCGCCGTCATCAGCTTCTGCTGGGTGCGGACGTCGAGCGTGTTGATCTCGTCGACGAACAGGACGCCCTTGTTCGCCTTGTGGATCGACCCCGGTTCGACGCGGTCGTGGCTGGGCGTCTCCATTCCACCGGACTGGAACGGGTCGTGGCGGACGTCGCCCAGCAGCGCCCCCGCGTGGGCACCGGTCGCGTCCTCGAACGGCGCCGTGCGCTGGTCGCCGTTGTCGAGAATCATGTTCGGCACCATGGCGTCCATTCCACGCGACGTGTAGCGGAAGAACAGCCAGATGATCAGCGCCGCGATGATCCCCAGCAGGAACTGGCGCGCGATGAACGCGTAGATGACGACGATGGCGATGATGACCCACATGAGGATCGAGCGCATCTGCTTTCGCTTCCGGGCTTCCTCCTTGTGGGCCTCGATGATCTGTTCGCCCTTCCCGGCGGGGACCGTCCGGACCTTCGGCTCGTTGCCGTCGTCCGGATTGTGATAGACCAGGACGTCCTGCAGGTCCTCCTGGGGCAGCAGCTGGCTCATCGCCTTCGCCAGCATCGATTTGCCCGTCCCGGGCGAACCGATCATCATCACGTGTCGGCGTTGCTTGGCCGCCTTGATGATGATGTCTCGGGCCTCGTCCTGACCGATCACCTGATCGACGAGCCGGTCCGGAACCTCGATGTCCTCGGTGGAGCCGATCTGGAGCCCGCCGAGGAGGTTGTCTTCCTCGTCCTCGTCGATCTCGAGTTCCTCGTCGACCTCGACCTCGCTCCCGAGGTCCTCGAGCGTCTCGACGGTTTCGAGTTCCTCCTCGTCATCCGGGCCCTCGTCTCCGGTTTCCGCCCCGTCACCCGCCCGATCGTCCCACTCGTCGTCGCGTCCCGGTTGTTCGTCCCGGGTCGACCGATCGTCCTCGGACTCGCGGCGCTGCTCGACGTCGGCCCAGATGCTGTCGGGAACGGCAGCCGCCGGATCTCGCTCCTCGGTCTCCGTGTCCGTCCGGTCGGATTCGTCCCGTTGCTCGTCGTCCGTCTGCGTGTCGACATCGTCGGGCGAATCCGACGCCGAAACCGAGTCCGCGATCGCGATCGAGTCGTCTTCGTCGCTCGGCTCGGACCCGTCGACGGAGTCCCCGTGCGCACCGTCGTCGACCGATTCGGCACGGTCGTCCGATTCGGTCGTGGGATCCGTTTCGGCCCCGGTACTCGATTCACCGGCCGTTTCCGACTCGGTGGGCGTCGATTCCTCACCGCTTTCGGCTTCGTCACGACGCTCGTCGTCCTGCGTCGTCTCCGCTTCGGAGGACTCGTCTGCGTTTTCACTCGCCGTGGCTTCCGCTTCGGCGAGTTCTTCTTCGTCCTCCGCGTCTGGAGGGCCATCAACGTTCGTGTCGTTACTCATGAGGGGTTGGTTGCTATCTCATTCGAAGGGATTCGGACTGATATACTTTCTCCCTCGTGTTCTGCCGTATACAGGCCCATACAGGCCTGAAAGCGGAAAATTCTCTATCGCGGTACTTCGGGACGACCTCGCCACCCTTATGCGGGGTGCCCACATCGCACCAGACATGGCGCGAGGCATCTACATCGGACGCTTCCAGCCGTTTCACGACGGTCACTACAGCGTCGTCGACCGGATCGCCGACGAGGTGGACGAACTGGTGCTCGGAATCGGAAGTGCGGATGCCTCGCACTCGACGCGAAACCCGTTCACGGCCGGCGAGCGCATCATGATGATCACGAAGAGCCTCGCCGACCTCGACCTCGTTACCTACGCCGTTCCGATCGAGGACCTGGAGCGAAACTCCGTCTGGGTCAGCCACGTCGAGAGCATGAGTCCGGACTTCGACGTCGCGTACTCGAACAACCCGCTCGTCATCCAGCTCTTCAGGGAGGCCGGCGTCGAGGTTCGCCAGTCACCGATGTACAATCGCGGCGTCCTCGAGGGAAGCGAGGTCCGCGACCGGATGATCGACGACGGCGACTGGGAGTCGCTCGTCCCGGCGCCCGTCGTCGACATAGTCGAGGAGATCGGCGGCATCGAGCGGATCCAGATGGTGAGCGACACAGACGCCAACGGCGAAGCGTAACCGGCGTTCGATCGCTCCACGACCACCGACTCAGTGCCGTCCGTGTTCGTCGATCGCTTCGAGCACCTGCGTCGGCCCGGACGCACGAAGGTGCGGGGGATCGGATTCGATCTCCTCGCGCGTGACGAACCGAGCAGCTGCCGCGTCCGACCGGGCTTCGACGTCCCCCTCGGTGGCCGACCGCGGGACCGCGTAGTTGATCGACACCAGCGAGTGGCCGTCGTCGAACTCGAGACAGCCCGTTCCCAGCAGCGAGAGGGCGTCCGGGTGCACTCGTATCCCCGTCTCCTCGCGGAGTTCTCGCGCCGCTGCCGCCGGGAGTGACTCGGCGGAATCGACGTGCCCGCCGGGGAGGACCCACGTTCCCGCGTCGGCACCGTGTGCCCGCTGGATGAGCAGGACCGAATCGGCTTCGACGACGGCTACTCGGGCCAGTGGCAGCGGATTCCGGTAGATCGTTCGCTCACACCCCGCACAGAAGGGGCGGCGCACGCCCTCGACCTCGCGCTCGCGGAGATCGGTTCCACAGTGTGGACAGAATCGTGGGACCGATCCGCCGATCGTCCATGCCATCGGTCGACGTTCGGCGCCATCGCTGGAAATGGTGTCGGTCCGGCCGGACAGCGCAACTGCTCGCGAGGTTTGCGTCGGGAGTAAGTTGGTGCGTGGGTGCAGTCCCAAGGGACTCCACCTGCATCGTTTCGCGGTCGCGAAACGACCGCGGGCTCGGCGGTTACACCGCCTCGCCGAACGTCGCCTTCGGCGACGCGTGCGATGCGTGGGACCGGATTTGAACCGGCGGACCCCTACGGGACAGCGCCCTCAACGCTGCGCCGTTGGCCTAGCTTGGCTACCCACGCTCGCGTGCTCTGACTGCAACAGATGCTACCCGTGGGTCGATATAAAAGCGTGTTCTTTTCCACCGCAGTGGGCGACATCGGGAGGTCGAAGCGGGCCGGCCAGATGGACGTCGAGGTGGGGCGGCCAGAGGGACGTCGAGGCGGGCCATTCAAATGCTGGAGGTGCGAATTACTCCCATGGCCAAGTATTCGACCGGGTCCTCAGCGGGCGGTGGGGGAACCAGTTGCGAACTCTGTGGCGCGGAGAGCGACTCGCTCACCCAGGAGACCGTCGCCGGTGCGGACCTGGCGGTCTGTCCGGGCTGTGCGACCCACGGTGACGGAGCGACGAAGTCGAGCGGTGGCAGTCACGACCAGGACGAGCAGAGTCGAAAGAAGAAGGCCGCCCAGAACGTCGCGAAGGCCAATCCCGTCTGGGACGGCGATTCGGAACACTGGGAGCGCGAAGGGACGAACTACGACGACGATCCACTCCCGTATCTCGTCTCCGACTACGGGTCCGTCCTGGAGAGTGCCCGGCAGGACGCCGGGCTCACGCGGGAGGAACTCGCCGACGAGCTGGGCGTTCCGGAAGCCGACCTGCTGGCGATCGAGCAGGACCGCGCGACGCAAGCCGGCATCGGCGGCGGATTGATCGACGCGCTCGAGGATCGACTCGACGTCGACCTCGCCGAGTAACCGGTCGACGGAGACCGGTCGGGCGAGCGGACGGTCTCGGCGAGCAGATTTTTAGTCTCCCCGTTCCGATGACGAGTCGATGAGTGCCCAACGCGCAGCGTCGGAACCGTACGCCACGCGGTTCGAGTCGGCGGTCTCGGCCGTCGACGGACGGCGCGTCTGGCTCGAATCCACGCACTTCTTCGCCGAGAGCGCCGGTCAGCCGGCCGACCACGGTACGATCGGCGACGTCCCCGTTACCGACGTTCGTCTCGAAGACGGCGAGCACGTCCACGTTCTCGAGGAAGCGCCGCGGTTTGGAGCCGGAAAGCGAGTACTGTGTTCGATCGACTGGAAGACGCGGATGTACTGTATGCGCGCCCACACGGCGAGTCACGTCCTCTTCGGGGCCGCCCGGCGCGTATTCGACGAGGTGACCTACCACGGCGTCGAGATCGGCGACGAGCGCGTCCGGCTCGACATCGAGATGGATCGAGCGATCGACGACGACGCCCTGGTCTCGCTCGACAAGTTGGTGAACCGAGCCGTCTGGGAGTCGCGGCCGGTCTCCTGGGAATCGATGCCGGTCGCCGACGCGCGCGAGACGGACGGAATCGTGCTGAACGACGCCACCAACGACACGGCCTTCGAGAAGGGGCGCGTCCGCGTCGTCACGATCGGCGACGCCGACGACGGCGGTGCCAACACGATCAACGTCTCGAGCGACGCCTGGGACGTCGCCGCCTGCGGCGGGACCCACGTTCGAAACACCCGCGAGATCGGACCGGT
>SLIS01000076.1 GCA_007135505.1 Halovivax sp. | reverse complement strand
TGGGCAGTCAGCCCCCTCACCGCCCGCGTGTTACTGGGGTGGGCCGCGGTGTTCAGCGTCGTGAGCATCTACTTCGCCTTCGAGGCCCGCTGGAGCGCAGCCAGGATCCCAATCGTGAGTCTGGTCATCTGGTTCGGACTGGTGTTGATCGGATTCGCCCGATCGTGGGGAGATGTGGATCCGTCGAATCCGCTCTTGTGGCTTCTACTCGGCGGCATCACGGTCTACCTGATCGGACTGTCGTCGCTGTACGTGCTGATGCAACGGAAGTGATCGCCGGCAGCGGGGTCGCTCAGACTGGGTCGAACAGGTTGATCGTCGCCGATCGCAGACGTGATCGTATGGGTGTCGTCGCGCCGCCGCGGCTTGTATCGCTGCAGGTCTCCATCGATCGAGTTGTTCATGTTCTCGATTTCTCTACCTCATTGCACCACCGGATGAAGTGTTTGAGCCGGTAGTGATAGCCCTCGAGCGTGCTCTGCGATACCTCGTGTTTCCTCGCGTTGAGGTACATTTCCTTCGCCTCAGCGGGCGAGATGGGTTCGAGCGTTTCGTTCGTCATTTGTTGACTCCGAAACGCAAGCGAAGCACGAAACCGCACGATGACGTGTTATTTGCGCGCTGTCCCTCCCCGGCTCAAATCCGGGAGGCGGCATGCTTTTGCGGCGAGTAATCTGGCGAGCCGTAAATCTGTCTCACCGACCGGATTTGAACCAGACGGGTCACAGCCCGGAATGGAGAGCGAAGCGAGCCACATGCCCGGACTGTCTCGGCGAGGTTCAGATCCGGGAGGCGGTATCCTATTGCGGTGATTCGGTTGCCCTCGCCTGTACGAACGGCCGCCAGAGCGTGAGTCGAGGGCGACGGTCCGCGCTGGAATCGGCAGGAGCAAGGTGTAGAGGTATTGCCACTCGCAGCCTATTTATAGTATGAGATTAGCACACATAGATTTCTTCGAAGATTTTGGAACGCGATCGATTGCGATTCACGGGATCATGGTGATCGCATTCGTCAATGCGATCCTCGCGGGCCTGTTGATCGGCGGCGACCTGGGCGTCGGTGCGTTCGTCGCGCTGCTCAGTTTCACAGCCGGGTTGTGGGTCGCCCACTCCGTCCACTCGCTCGGGAACGCCCTCGGTGAGGACGAGTACGCCGGCGTCCTGAACGAGCTCGTGCGGACCGCCGACAGTCGTGACGGGGGCCTGACCATCGGTCGGTTCGGCCGACTGCTCTCGCTCATCGCCCTGGTGACGGCGATCACGCTTCTCACCTCGGGACAGGTGTTGGCCGGGCCGGTCTTCTCCATCGTCGTCGTGGCCGTCGGTGCGATCGCGCTGGTGACCGCGATCGTCGGGTACCTCATCGCGCTCGGGGACTCGTACGATCGGTCCCAGGAACGAACGATCGCCAAGATCGAACGGCGCAGAACAACAGGCGACGTCACCGACGAGCACGTGAGCGAACGATAGGTATTCGGCGTCGGATCGGACGGGACGTCCCGCGCAACATCTCGCACGTTCCGCGTCGAAAAAAACGGCTCGCAGTGTCGACCGGCAATGGAACCCACAGGCGTTTTTCCGTGGGCCAGCGCGACCGGGTGGACGACGGTCACGCTCCACTTTCAGCGTCGCGTCACTCTCGGACGGGACCACTGCGGCGCCGACTCAATTCTCGAAGGTGGCGGGCGTCGTCCGATCGGACGACGCGATGCGCTCTCTGGCGTACTCGTCCGCGGCGGCGAGGACCGTCGAGTCGGTCTCCTCGGCGCGTTCTAACATTCGGGTGAGGCGATCGCCGATGGCGTCGGCCTTTTCGAAGGCGCTGTCACGGGTCCCACCGTCGTACTCCTCGGCGACGGTGATGAGGCCGCCGGCGTTGATGACGTAGTCCGGCGCGTAGCGAATTCCGCGATCGGCGAGGACCTCGGCGTGGCGCCGTTCGGCGAGGATGTTGTTCGCCGCGCCGGCGACGATGTCACACGAGAGTCGCGGAATCGTGTCGTCGTTGATGACGCCGCCGATCGCACACGGGGCGAAGACGTCGCACGGTTCGTCGTAGACATCGTCGGGAGCGACGACGTCGGCGTCGTACTCGGCGAGGAATCGGTCGACGTTCGCCCGGTTGATGTCCGAGACGGTGACGGACGCCCCGCGCTCGATCAGTCCGCCGGCGAGCGCCGAACCGACTTTGCCGAGGCCCTGGACGACGACGTCAATGCCGTCCAGCGTGTCGATGTCGTACTCGAACTCGACGGCGGCCTCGAGTCCTCGAAGAACCCCGGTCGCCGTGATCGGTGACGGGTCGCCGAGACCGTCCTCGCGGCCGACGACGTAGTCAGTTTCCTCGGCGATGACCTCCATGTCGGCCACCGAGGAGTTGACGTCGACGGACGTGATGTACCGGCCGCCGAGACAGTCGACGGCTCGCCCGTAGGCCGCGAGCAGTTCGTCGGTCTTGATCTCCTCGTGGTCACCGACGATGACGGCCTTCGCGCCGCCGAGGTCCAGGTCGGCCGCCGCGGCCTTCATCGTCATCGCTCCGGAGAGCCGGAGCGCGTCCTCGAGCGCGTCGGCGTCCGTCTCGTAATCGAGGATACGCGTGCCGCCGAGTCCTGGCCCGAGGGAGGTGTCGTGGACCGCAATTATTGCCTGAAGCCCGGTCTCCGGGTCTGAAAAGTACGATACCTGTTCGTGTCCCCCGTCAGAGAGCGTCTCGAACACCATATCGGGCAGTACGGCCTCTAGTTGAAAATTCTACTGACACTCGTCTCGGGGTGGATGACACCGAGTCGCGGCGACCGGCCTCGCCGGGCGGTACCTCGCTACGGACGTGACTCAGGTAGTCACCGGCGCAATGGAGGGGACTCGAGCCGCCATCGGTACTCGCACCGTCATTGGTCCTCCGTACACGGGCTTTCCGGGTCAGCGACCGTCGGCGACTCAGTCGTCTCCGTCGATCGAGACGAGTTCGTCGACGTCGGGGATGTCCGCCGCGGCGTCGGCGATCTGGTGAAGACGCTGTCCGTGTTTCTCCATCGCGTAGGTCGCGAGTTCACCCATCTCGAGGCCGACCTGTTCGCCGTCGGGCGTGAATCGGTCGTCCTCGGTGATCGCCTGCACCAGCGGGAGGAGTTCGGCAACGGTGTCCTCGATCAGCGACGGTTCGACCTGACCGTCTTCGACGAGGGTCTTCAGCTGGTTCATGCCAAAGCCGACGTGACGGCCTTCGTCGCTTCTGATCCGGTCGAACCCCGTAACGAGCCCGGGCAAGTGTGGCAACTCGTCGAACTCGCCCCCGAACGAGCGACTCATTCCGTAGTAGCCGGTCTGGGCGAGGATACCCTCGACCGTCAAGTGGTAGTGGCTGTACGCGATGGCCCGGTTCTCGGGCGTGTCATCCTCGAGGAGCCGGTGCTGTGCCCGCTTATTGCGGTCGAACAGTTCCAGATAAGCGTCGGTGAACCACTTCTCCGCCCGGGGGCTGGTTCGCTCCCAGCCGAGGTAGTCCTCGATCCCCCAGACGACCGTCCGCCAGTAGCGATCGAAGAAGTCCGCGTGTTTGGCCTCCTCGTAGAGCTGGGTCGAGAGGAACAGCTGATCGTCGATGTCATCGAGGACGACCGCAAGCGGCGCCAGGTCCTCCGTGACGGCGTCCTCTCCAGCGCCGAACTTGGCGATCCCGTTGACCATCGCGTCGAGGTGGACCCGCTCGAACGAGTCAGCCCCATCGACGTGGCGACGAAAGTTCTCGAGGTCCGTCTCCAGGTCGATCTCGGCCGGGTCCCAGTGGCGCTCCACGGCGTTCCGGTAGTACCGGTTCGACCGCGAATCGCGGTCCATTACGGCGGTCGTCGTGTACGAACAATCCATGCGAAATGGTCGATGGCCCGCCCAATAAGCCTGCTGCGGGTCGGTAGCCATCGAGATGCCATTCTTCCGGACGGGAGAATGGCACGGAACCCGAACTCGTCCGGGCGACGACAAACCGGCCACGAACCCGGACAGAGAACCCCACGCGAGCCCGTGACGACACGCTTAACCACCGCCACCCCGCAGCGTCGATGATGCCACCAGCGATCGAGACGCGTGATCTCGTCAAGGAGTACGGCGAGTTGCGGGCCTTACGGGAACTCTCGCTCACGGTCGAGAAAGGGGAGTTCTTCGGGTTGCTCGGGCCGAACGGGGCCGGCAAGACGACGTTCATCAACACGCTCGTCGGGCTGGTCCGGACGTCAGGCGGCGAGGCGTCGGTCTTCGGTCACGACGTCGAGGACGACTACCGCGCCGTCCGCGACGCGATCGGGCTCGCCCCGCAGGAGTTCAACGTCGACCGGTTCTTCCCCATTCGGGAGGTCCTCGCGCACAAGGCCGGGTATCACGGCGTGCCACCGGCAGAAGCCAGTCGACGGGCGGACGAGGCGCTCAAACGCGTCGGTATCTACGACAAGCGCGACGAGCGATTCGACTGGCTCTCCGGCGGGATGAAGCGGCGCCTCCTGCTCGCTCGGGCGCTCGTCACCGATCCGGACCTGCTGATCCTCGACGAGCCGACGGCCGGCGTCGACGTTCAGCTCCGGCGAGACCTCTGGGACCTCGTCACCGAGTTGAACGAGGAGGGGACGACGATCCTGCTCACGACGCACTACATCGAGGAGGCCGAACGGCTCTGCGATCGCGTTGCGATCCTCAATGAGGGTCGCAAAGTGACCGTCGCGACCCCCGACGAACTCACCAGGCGCGGGACCGACACCATCTCGGTGGAACTCGGTTCCGCCCCCGACGACATCCCGCCGGTGGGCGAGTACGCCCTGGATGCGGAAGTCGACGGCGATCGGCTCCGGGTTCGCGTCGACGACGGCGGTTCCGTCGCCCCCGAGTTACTCGCGGATCTGCAAGCAGCGGGTCACGAGGTCCGCGATCTCGAGATCTCGAGGGCGTCGCTCGAGGAGATCTTCGTCGACCTGACGCGCAGCGAGGACCGGACCGTGACTCGGTCCTCGGCGAGTGACTCGGAGGACGGTAGCGACGAAGCGGCCGATCCGGCGCACGCGGAGGGGGTCCACTGATGTGGACCGTCGGCGCCCGGGCGCTGTTTCGCCGGGAGGTGCTGCGGTTCGTCCGCCGACCCAAGAACACCTTCATGCCGCCGGCGATCACGAACGTGCTCTACTTCGCCGTCTTCGGCGTGATCCTCGGCGGTCGCATCGACGAGATCGCCGGCTTCGACTACATCCTGTTCATCCTCCCGGGACTGATAGTCCTCGGGACCATCTCGAACGCGTTCGAGAACGCCTCGTTCTCGATCTTTCACGGACGATGGAACGAGTACATCCACGAGACGGTCACCGCGCCGCTTTCGTACCTCGAGATGGTGGTCGCCTACGTCGCCGCGGCGGCCGTCCGCGGCCTCGTCGTCGGCGCCATCATCGCCGTCGTCGGGTTCCTGTTCGTCCCGATCACGGTCGACAGCGGCGGGATACCCGTCGAACACGTGGGCTACCTCGTGGCGGTTATGGCCACGATCTCGGCACTGTTCGCGGCGCTCGGGATCATCGGCGGCCTGGCGGCACGGGACTTCGACGACCTCACCGTCATGAACCAGTTCATTCTCCGGCCGCTGGTGTTCTTCGGTGCGGTATTTTACTCGCTCGAGATGTTGACGCCGACCTGGCAGGCCGTCTCGCTGCTGAACCCGATGGTCGTGATGGTCGACGGCGTCCGCTACGGGATGCTCGGGTACTCCGACCTCGTCGCGGTCGGTCCCGAAGCGTACGCCGACGTAATTCCGATCGCCTCGATCGCTGCGCTGGTCGGGTTGACGCTGGTCGTTCTCGCCATCGACGTACTCCTGTTCGAGCGCGGGTACGGGCTGACGGAGTGAAGACGACGCTGTAACTCACGCCACGGGTTACCTGAATCAGTCCGCCGCCACCTGGACGTTCGCCTCGTCGGCCTTACCCAGTGCCTCGATGAGCAATTCGGCGACGTCGACGATCTCGATGTCCTCTTCGAAGCCGCCGGTCTTGCGCCCGTCCTCGTACATCGTCATGCACATCGGGCAGGCGACGACGAACTTCTCGACGGCGGCTCCGGCGTCGGTATCTTCTAGCGCCTCCCGGAGTCGCTCCTCGCTCGGCTTCGGTTCTTCCTCGAAGTCCATCCAGAGCCCGCCGCCACCGCCGCCACAGCAAAACGAGTCGGCGCGGTTGCGCGGCATCTCGTAGAGGTCGGCCCCGGTCGCCCGGACGAGTTCCCGGGGCGCCTCGTACTCGTCGTTGTACCGGCCCAGGTGACACGGATCGTGGTAGGTGACGGTGTAATCGAGTTCGTCGCCCGAGAGGTCGAGTTTACCGTCGGTGACGAGTTCCTCGATGGCCTGCGTCCAGTGGTAGACCTCGATCTCGCCGTCTTCGTTCCACTCGTCGGTGTACTCGAACGGCATCATCGGATCGTCGGCGAATTCCTCGAAGTCGAGCTCCGGATACTCGTTCTTGAAGGTGTTGTACGAGTGTGGATCGGTACAGACGATCTTCTCGAAGTCACACTCGTCCCAGGTCTCGACGTGGTGGCCGGCGAGTTCGACGTAGAGGAACTCCTCGCCGACCCGGCGGATGTCGTTGCCGTCGTACTTCTCGTCCTCGAAGAGGATACCGAAGCTGACGTCGGCTTCCTGGAGGATCGTCGCGAGCGACCGGGCAACCTGCTTGTTGCGGTCGTCGTAGCTCGGATAGTCGCCGACGTACCAGAGGTACTCGACCTCTTCCTCGCGGGCGTCCGTCAGGTCGAACGCGAGGTCGTCGGTCCAGTCGGCGCGGTCCCGAGGGCTGTCGCCGAACGTGTTGCCGTCCTGCATGACGTTCTGGAAGACGTCCTGCATGCTCGGGGCGATGTCGCCCTGATCCGCCATCTGGCGGTTCATCCGGGTGAAGCTGTTCAGGTGCTCGATCTCGACCGGGCAGGCGTCCATGCAGGCCATGCAGGCCATGCAGGACTCCATCGTCTCGGTGTCGATGACCCCACCACCGTCGGCGACGATCGGTTTTGGTTCGGTGGTCTTGGCGTCCAGTTCCTCACGATACTTTTTCAGATCGAGGATGACGTTCCGCGGGTCGAGCGGCCGGTCGGAGGCTTTCGCGGGACAGACCGCAGAAC
>SLIS01000077.1 GCA_007135505.1 Halovivax sp. | reverse complement strand
GACCATCAGGTAACAGAAGGCGACGGTCCCCCCGAGGACGAGCCAGGGGTCGGTGACGCCGGCGAGTACGGCGGCCCCGAGGATCGTCGCGGCGAGCGTCGTCTGGACGCCCTCGGTGAAGTCGTCGGCGGTATCGTAGACGGTGTAGAGCCCGAGGCGCGTGACGGCCATGGCCACGAAGAGTCCGCTGACGAGGCCGATCGCGGCCAGCTCGAGGCTCCAGGTCGTCGGGTCGACGCCGAACCCGTCGGTGACGACGACGAACGCCAGGACCGCGGGCGCGACCGCGAACGAGGCGACGTCGGCCAGCGAGTCGAGGTGCGGACCGACCGGCGTGCCACCGAACTGGCGAGCCAGGACGCCGTCCAGTCCGTCGAGGACGGCGGCCAGCAGGACGACTCGCGCTGCCAGTCGGACGTCGACGAACGCGAGAACGACGGCGAGAAAGCCGACGACGGCGTTCGCGACGGTCACGACGTCGGCCACGCCGAGGCGACCGACGAACCGGGGAAGCATACTCCCCGATTGGCGGGGCGGCGACCTTACGTGTTTCCGTCCGGCCGCGCGAAGCGGGCTGTCGATCCGCCAACCGGTCTCGCTGGTCGGACTGGGTGTTACCGGCGGACCGGTCTCGGTCGTCGGACCGGTTTCGACAGCCGTCACGCTTCGTTCCGTCTCGATACCCGACCAGTCGACCGGGAAACCGGGCCGGTTAAACCACCGCCGTCCAAAGATTAGTGTATGCGACGGCGTGCGTACCTCTCGGGTGCTGGAACGGGCGGCCTGCTCACCCTCGCAGGGTGTACAACGCTCGGCGACACCGCGGACGCCCTCTTCGGTGGTGCCGAGTACGACATCGGCATGAGTCGCAACGCGTTCGACCCCGAGGAGTACGAGGCGACGGTCGGCGAGCGCGTCGTCTGGAAGAACACCAGCGAGGCCGTCCACACCGTGACCGCCTACGAGGGTTCGATCTTCGAGGAGGCGGCGTACTTCGCCTCAGGCGGGTACGAGAGCGAGGCCGAGGCCCGGGCGGCCTGGCACGAGGACGGCGAGGGCGGGTTCGACACCCGCGAGACGTACGCCCACACCTTCGAGGTGCCGGGAACCTATCCGTACTACTGTATCCCTCACGAGCGAGACGGCGACGGCGAGACCCGAATGGTCGGGGTCGTCCACGTCTCGGAATGAGTCGCTTCGCCCCGCGTATCGGAATGTTCGCCTCGAGCGTTGTGTTGTGTCCCCACGTCGCAGCCGCGAAGCTCTCGATTCGATGATCTCGAAACGAAACGGCGTCGAACAGCGGGCGTTCAGTCGTCGGTGGCGACGTCCGACTCGTCGACGTCGACCGCCGTCGCTTCCTCTTCGGCGACCTCTTCGGGGTGGGCTTCGAGAGTGGCCTTCTGGATCTCGACCCGGCGGAGCGGGTAGATCGTCTTGGCCTCGCCGTAGATGGCCGAGGAAAGGCGGCCACGGACGATACTGTCGACGAGTTCCTCGAAGTCGCGGTCGGCCGCAGCCGATTCGACCATCTCGACCATCGTCTCGCGGATGGCCTGCTCCTGGCTCGCGTCGGCCTTCTTGGTCGTGAAGGCCACGGGCTGGATCTGGACGCGGTAGTCGTCGGTCGTCAGGACCGTGACGTAGGCCTCGATCTTCGAGGCACCGCGTCGGACCAGCGAGCGAAGGTAGTCGCGGGTGAGCGAGTGCTTCTCGAACTCCGTGTAGGCGGCGTCGCTGCCGACGTCCGTGATGCGGAAGGTGAGCTTCGTGTTGTTCTCGCTCGCGTTGTTCGTCAACTCGCCGAGCGTCGTCTCGATCGTTCGGTCGAGTACCTGTTCTGTCTCGTCAGCGGGGGTCTCGCCGAGCTCCTGCCGGTCGAACTGCTCCGGCGCGAGCACGGTGTACCACCGCTTGTCCTGTTTTGTGCGTGAAACTGATCGTTCACTCATGAGTCGTGTTGGTAGTGTCTGTCGTGGTTCGGTTCGCATCCGTCGATCCCGCCTGGGGTCGTCCCGGGGCGGTAGATGGTGGCTGTTCGTCGGTTGCGTAGGCCGCGACGCGATCGGCGACGGCGAGGTTGACGAGCGTGTCGTCCACCGTGGACTGGAGCCCACTGGTCGTCTCGCGCTCGATCGTCGTGACGACTCGCCGCTGGTCAGCGTCGGCGTCTTCGGTCGCATTGTCCCCGGCTGGGTCGTTCGGGATCGACTCGACGCGCGTGTCCATCTCGTCGGTGTTGTCGGGGGCGAGCGCGGCCGCTATCGTCTCCGGATCCGCGTGCGTCGTCCGGATCGTCGCGCGTCGGGTCATCGGTATCCCCCCGCCGTCTCGACGATGGCGTCGGTGTCGAGCGTCGAATCGCTTTCGAGCGTGCCGGTGTGGCTGCCCGCGTCGAACGCGAGGTCGTGCTCGTCGGCGATCGCGGCACACAGCGGTGCGGCCGACTCCGGGTCCGTCGTCGCGACGCCGATCCGTTCGTCGCTCACGGCGGCTACGACGGGTTCCGGCGTCGACGTCGTCGCTGCGAGCGCCGCGACGGACTCGATCGCGTCCGTGCGGGCGAGTTCCGGCGTCTCCGGGTCCAGACGCAGGACGTAGACGCCGTCGTGGCGGGCCGTCGACACCGCGTCGAGCGCGTCGTGGACGGCCAGCCCGTGGGTCCGCCAGGCCTCGAGTGCGGTCTCGGTGACGTCGTGGCCGATCGCCAGCGCGACGCCGACGCCCGGGGCCGTCCGAGCGGTCGCCGACAGGACGTCTGCCGTCCCGCCGATCGTGGCGAACGGGCCGCCAGGCGTTGCGTCCGGGTTGACGATCCGATCGATCGTTGCCGCCGCGCGCTCGGTTGCGTCGTCTGCGCCGACGGCGTCGATGGCGACGAGCGAGGCGAGTTGCCGACCGTCGGCCGTGTCGCCGACGGCGGCTTCGACGGCGGTTGGATCACCGGACCAGGCCGCCCGGACGAGTGTCGAGTGGGCGAGCCCGTCGACGGGATCCGCGACGGGAGTCGCGACGCCGGGTCGGTCCTCGAGGCGATCGGCCTCCCGGGCGGTCTCTCGGAGGTCCGTCACGGCGTCGGCCGACGTCGAACGGCCGGCTGCTACGGTCCCGGCGAGCGCCAGGATTGGGTCGGGTTCTGCTCCGAGTTCCGCGACGATACCGATCGCCTGCAGCGTCATCGCTTCGGCCGTCGGGTCGAGCGTCAAGATCGCTTCGTTGCCCGGTTCTCTCTCGTCGGTCTCCCCGTCGAGCGGGCCGATCGCGACGGTCACCGCGTCCGAATCGGCCGTCGCCGTCCGGTCGATCCGCTCGGGCCGCTCACCGACGCTCACCTGGAACGGCGTCCCCCGCGCATCGAGCGCGCGAGCGAGGACGCCGGCCGCGGCGAGCGCGTCGCCGTCGGGGCGAACGAGTAGTTTGACGAAGCCGGCGCTCTCGAGGGCGGCCGGCGTCGTCTCGGTGGTACGGCCCGTGGCGGTCATTTACTCCTCGAGGAGTTCGACGGCGACGTCGTAGCTGTAGGTGAACTCGGGGTCGATGGCGTCGCCGCGGTAGTAATTGACCAGGCGACGGACCTTCGACTCCGTGTTCTGCAGGGACCGCTTGTTCTGGTGGTCCTGCGGGTTCTCCTGGACGTGCTCGCGCAGGCGGACGGCCCGTTCCATCAGGTTTCGGAGGTCCTCAGGGAGGTCCGACCCGGCGTCGTTCTCGTCGAGAATCTCCGTGATGGACTTGCCGGTCGCCAGTGAGACGTCCGGGACGGGCGTGCCGGTCACGCCCTCGTCACGCAGCTTCATGCCGATCTGGCTGGGCTCGTAGCCCTGCTCGGCCAGCTCGACGACGCGGTCTTCGATCGCGTCTTCGTCTACGTCGCTCCACTCCGGTGGTTCGTCTGCCGCCGGCCTGTCCGAACCGGACGAGCCGCGGCGGCGGGTGTGCATTCGTGCCATTCGTGAGGGTAGGAAGCGCACTGACCGCGAGGATCCGGCTACTGGCCGGGTGCACTTCCGCAATCTCGAGTCACGCGCCGGGCCGAAGATCGGCGTCGAGGCGTGACGGGTCAGATTTGCGGCCGTGCGGTTCCCGATGGTTGGTTGCGCGCTCCGGGACAAAAGGGTTTCTAGACCGGGACGTCGGCAGGTGAGCGCGTACCCGGAGCCGATCGAACGCCCGGACATGGGGGAGTCGAACCCCGGACGAGCGCATCGAACCCGTGTCATCGACTGGCGCCCGCCTCGCGGTTTCGAGGGGTTTATCTACACCCGAGAGAAAATTACCCTTGCACGGCGGGCTCGTAGATCAGCGGTAGATCACTCCCTTGGCATGGGAGAGGCCCCGGGTTCAAATCCCGGCGAGTCCACTATTGTGCGCCGCGAGCAAACTCGCGAGCGGCGCGAATCGTCGTCGAGAAGGGATTTGAAGCCCTACCAGTCGCAGCCCGCGTGCGAAGCGAGCCGGAACGTCTGGTTTCGGGTTCAAATCCCGGCGAGTCCATCGGTTTAAATTCTAAAGATCTGTGCGGATTCCGTATTGGTTTCAATGTCGCGAGACTAGCTGTCCGAGGCCGAGAACCTCAGTTTGATCGGCCTCACCTTTCGGCCCACTAGTTACTGCCGTAGCCGAGATGCACCGACGTATTAACACCATCTACACCCGACTCGGGCAGTTTCGGGTTCTCGCGTCCACGTTGTCGGCACGCCTACCTGGCCGTAGTACACCTATTTGGCTGCGGTCGTGGTACATTCCCTGATGGTATCGACCAGTCTCGCGAACGTGGATCGACGCATCACTCCCGATATTGTACCGACCACCGGCCTCGAGGTGGTAGACCGATGAGAGGCCTCGAGGGATCGGTCGCCCTTGTCTCCGGGGCGTCGTCGGGGATCGGCCGCGCGACGGCGACACGATTCGCGGCGGAAGGCGTGAGCGTCGTCGCCGCCGACGTCGACGTCGACGGCGGCGAGGAGACGGTTTCGCGGATCGAATCCGATGGCGGCGAGGCCACCTTCGTCGAGACGGACGTCACCGATCAGGGCGACGTCTCCGACGCCGCCGACACCGCCGTGGATACCTACGGCGGCCTCGATATCGCGTTCAACAACGCCGGCATCGAGGGCGAGCAGGTCGGGTTCGGCGACCAGAGCGACGAGAACTGGGAGCGCGTGCTCGGCATCAACCTACGCGGCGTCTTCTACGCCATGCGCGAGGAGATCCCCGCGATGCTCGAGAGCGGTGGCGGCGCCATTATCAATACCGCCTCCGTGGCCGGCATCCTCGGGTTCCCGAACCTGAGCCCCTATGTCGCCAGCAAGCACGGCGTCATCGGCCTGACGCGGTCGGCGGCCGTCGAGTTCGCGGACGACGGGATCCGCGTTAACGCGATCCTCCCGGGCGTCATCGACACGCCGATGGTCCAGCGCTCCGGCGAAGCCGATCCCGAGTCAACCGAGCAGACCATCGCGGCGATCCCGGCCCAGCGACTCGGCGAGCCCGCGGAGATCGCCTCGACGGTGGCCTGGCTCGGCTCCGACGACGCGTCGTACGTCACGGGCCAGCCCATCACCGTTGACGGCGGCTACTCGGTGCAGTGAGGCTACCGTTCGGGAGTGGGTACGCGACATCCTTGACGGCGTGAACGTCGTCGCGCTGCACGGTGCGCGGGTCGTGGGACACGTGAGCTTCGTCCCGGACGGAACGGGCCGCCACGAACTCGCGATCTTCGTCCACCAGGACTTCCAGCGGGCGGGATCGGGACGCAACTCATGGCCGCTGGAATGGGGTACGCTGAACGGGAGGGAGTCGGCTACGTTTGGCTTTCCGTCGAAGCGTGGAAGCGCGACATCCAGTGCTTTTACAGCCGTGCCGGGTTTTCCGTCGTCAATCCGATGGGCGCCGCACATCGGATGTCGAAGACGTTGTGAATGGCATCGGCTGTCGGTTGCTGGTACGTAGAATCCTTCCAAGGTCGCCTTGAGCGCTCTCAAAAAGCCCTCAAACTAGATCTGTCCGCAGAAATCGAC
Source organism: Halovivax sp. (assembly GCA_007135505.1). Next base: position 1,134 of record SLIS01000077.1, on the reverse strand, counting down.
CGAATTTAACTTTTGATTTCAATACCTGCCACGCAGCCACCACCCCGAAATTACGCATACGCCTCCAGATCCAATTATGAACCCTCATTCCATCGCGAGTTCCCACTCGCCGTCGGCTTGCACGCCGATCCAGCCGATGCCGTCGAACCGGAACGCCGTCTCCGCGGTCTCGACCGTCCCGATTTCGTTGAACACCAGCTCGGTAACCCCGCCGAATGCGTCCAGCTTCATCGGGAGCACCTCGACGATGTAGTTCCGCTCCCCGGCGTGGGATCCGGTCGCGACGTGGCTCTCCTCGAACGCGAACGGTCCGTACACGCGGTCGCTCTCCCCTTCGAACTCCCGTGGCAGGAACTCACCTTCCTCCGCGCGTGGCTGGTAGATGTCGACCGTCCACGGGCCGTCAGCGGTGACGTCGAGCAGGTACGTACCGCCGTCGAGCACCGCAGCACGCGCCCCCTCGTAGGGCTCGAGTTCGTTCTGGAAGAGCTGGTCGAAGTTCCCCTCTTCGGGGACGAGTTCGACGATGAAGTTGCTGATTCCCGAGTGGTCGTACGTGGCCTGGACGACCGTCAACCCGTCCTCGATCTCGACGTCTTCGCGGACTTCGGACCCGTCGCCCTCGAACTCGTAGGGGTCGGGCTCGTGGTCCTCCGCAATGAACTCGGGCCACTCGTCCGCTTCTTGTTCGTCCGCCTTTCCCCCTCCGTCCCCGTGCTCGTCGGCCAGAACGGTGGGGCTCCACAGCGCGGTCACAATGCCTCCTGTTGCCGCGATGTACGTTCGTCGTTTCATGCCATGTGCTATCACACCAACGAAGACCGTAACATTTCGTCAACACCCAGACGATGGTCACCCGAACCAACCTGTCGAGCCCGCTCCTTCCAACTCTCAGTCCGTACTCGGCCATCCACGACGACCGTCGCGCCGACCCGAAGCCAGGTTTTCCCCTACCGACCAACCGTCCCTGATCGCGGTCGTGCGAGCAGGACGGACTCCGCGCCACTACGGACACTACCTGCCCGCTAACCTCTCCACGCCAAAACTCACTCCTCCAGAACCTCCACTGCCGCTCCAGGCGCGTTCCGTTTCACACTCTTCAAGCCTTTCATCGCACCCGCCTTCCGGTTGTAT
>SLIS01000007.1 GCA_007135505.1 Halovivax sp. | reverse complement strand
CGGCGACCTCTTTACCGGAGCTGTCGCGGGGCCACTCGAAGAACCCGGAGAAGTACCCGGCCTCGAGGGCTGCCAGCTGTCGCTCCGTGAGCTCACTCTCGAGGACGGTCGTGAACTGTTCGGAGGTGCGCTTCTGGCGGGTCTTTTGTCGTCGTGTCACCGGCTCCATCCGTGGATACCGCTCCTGAATGTCGTCGGTTAGTCGATTGATGTCGGTCCCCGGCGGGAGGTGCACCTGGACGAACAGGTCGCCGTCGGCCAGCCGTGCTTCGTCGATGTAGCCGCCGAAGGCGGAGACGGCCGACGCGATCGGCGACTCGGACACTTTGACCTCGACGTGCGTTCGAGAGCCGCCGGCCGAGAGGACCGTACAGGACTCGTAGTGGTCGGCCGAGTCGGTCTCGACGAGGCGTTCCAGGGCATCGAGTCCGCCGTCGCGGACCGTTCCGTACAGCAGGTAGGAGCCGTCGCCGACCGGGACCACCCGCTTCAACTCGACGACACCGGAGGCAGCTTCGATGCCGAGCATCTCGAGGAATCGGCGACCCCGGTAGCCGATTTCGACGACCTCGTCGCTCATCATCGCCCGCTTTCGTTCCGCAGCGGCGATCGCGTGACCGACGATCTCGCCGAGTTGCGTGATCACCTGGAGTTCGTCGTCGGCGAACGCGTCCGGTCGTTCGGTGTAGATGCAGATCATCCCGTACATCGTCGCTTCGTGGAGGATCGGAATCACCGCACAGGAGCGAAAGCCGAAGTCCCTGGCTTCGTCCCGCCAGGGCTCGAACGTCGGGTCGGAGAACACGTCGCGGGAAACCTGCGCTGTTCGCGTTCTGGCTGCGCGACCGGCCGGGCCCTGGCCTGCGGGGTCTGTGGGATCGATCGAGGCGTCGATGGTTTCGGCGTATCCGCTGAAGCCGACCTCGACTCGTGGGGTGAGCTCGGCGTGCTCCGGATCGATTTCGACGATCAAGGCGGCCGTGTACGACGCCGAACCCGCCAGTTGCTCACAGACCGTCCGTTCGATTTCCCCGCGCGTCGACCGCTCGAGCACTGCCTCGGTAATCTCGCGGACGACCGTGTGGAGGTTGTTCAGGGCGGCGAGGCGTACTTGCTGGCGTTCGAGCTGTTTCTCGGAGTGCGTTCGCTGTCGGGAGTCGCGGATGACGCCGATCGCTCCCTGGAACGTTCCATCTTCGGTTCCCTCGACGACCAGGTGGGTCTCGACGGGAACTCGCTCGTCATCGCTAGTGAAGATGTCGAACTCCAGTTTCGTACACGCCGTCGCCCCCTCCGCCGCGAGCGAGCGGACGCGTTCGTCGGCCGCCCGCAGTTCGTCCGGGTCCATGAACTCCGAGACGTGCATGCCGAGCGATTCGTCCATGTCGTACCCGAATTGCTCGGCAAATCGATCGTTGACGTGGGTGACCCGCCCGTCTTCGTCGACGGCGCAGACCGGGTCGCCGATCGCGTCGATGAGTCGTTCGTGCCGGGTCCGTTCCGTCTCGGTGGCGGGCGTCGGCTGGTCGTCTCCGGCCGGTCGCCACCAGACCCGCCCACCGGAACCGACTTTCTTCGTCTGGAGTTCCCCCGAATCGGCCAGCGTCGAGAGCCGCTCGTAGACTGCTCGTCGGTTCATCTCGAGGGCCGTCGCCACTTCCGGTGTCGTGAGGGGTTCACCGTCGTCAGCGAACACGCCGAGCGTCTCGGTGTAAATATCGCCCTCGACGGATGGGGGTGACATACGGAACCCATCAACGGACGGGGACAAAAGAATTCCGCCGGCGGAAGTCACTCGCACCGCCGTTCTCGACTCAGACGCCGGTCGAGTAGCGCAAGATGCCGGCGAACCCGCCGAACGCGTCGTAGAGCTGTTCGCCCTTCTCGAAGTCGGTGGAGATGAACTTCGTCTCGGTTCCGCGCTGCTCGGCGATCTCGATCAGGTGATCGATCGCGTCCTCGCGCTCGGCGTCGTCGGCTGCGATCTCCGTTCCACACTCGCTACAGGTGTGATCGGTCGTCGACGCTCGACGGTCGACGATCTCGCGGTCGGTCGTTTCGCACTCCGGACACTCGTAGCTGAGCACGTCCGTGCGGAGGTCCTCGCTGATCAGCAGCGTCTCGACCGATCCCATCATCAGGTTCCGGCGGGTCTGCTCGAATCCGTACGTCGCGAGCTCGCCGGCGTTGAGTTCCTCGAAGAAGGTTTCCATCTGGCGCTTGTCCTTCATCACCTCGGCGTCGGCGAGGGCGTCTTCGGCGTTGTCGACCAGCTCGCGCAGCCCCGATTCGTCGGTGTAGGAGACGTCGAACTTGCCGATGACCGAGTCCTGGAGTTCGTGGTGGAGGTAGTCGCCGTCGAGGAACTCCTCCTTGGTCGGCGAGGGACCGCCGACGAGGATACCGTCCAGCTCGTGTCGTTCGGGGACGAAGAGATCGTTTGCCATCCCGGCGATCTCCTGGTAGAAGTTGTCGATCGCCTCGAGTCGAAGCCGGGCGAATCGCTGGGCGGACTGGCCACCCTTTCGCTGCTTGCCCGGCACGAGCGAGGAGGCGGACTTGACGGGTTCGATGCGTTTGCCCTTCAGCCAGCCGACGTTCGCTTCCCGTCGGTCGAGGACGATCAGCCCGTAGAGGCCGTGGTCGGCCAGCATTTCCTCCAGCGGCTCGGTCAGGAAGTCGGAGTCACAGTGGTAGCGAAACGACTCGACCGGCTGGGGCGGACTCTCGAGGACTCGCGTCACCATCTCGGTCTGGCCGCCGCCGGCGTCGACGGCACCGGAGAAGAGCACCATGCCGTTGTCGGGCGGGTAGGTATCGTAGTATCGGAGCCGATCCTTGATGCTCGTAAGCGCGTCCTGCACGTTCGTCCGCGTCTGCTTCGACTTGATGTTCGCCGCTTCGGAGTGTTCCTGGGTGACGTGGGCAACCACGTCGCTGACCTGTCGGTCCTCGGGAACGTAGATCGTCACCAGCTGGGTCCCCGATCCCTCGTGGCTTTTGAGGTCCTCGATGACCTTCCGGAACTCGTATTTCTTCCGGTCGGACTGTTCTTCTTCGCCCTCCGTACTCATTGTTCCAACGAAACGGAGCGATGGCTAAGTACCTGTTGACACGGTTGTAACCCGCTCCGGGGCGAGTGTGCCAGACCGGTGCCAGCCACCCGGCGGGCAGGTTGGCACGATTTAAGGTTGTCCCGAATCACTGAACGAGTACTGAGTGACTATGGCCCAGGAGACCGTGTACGCCATCGCGAGCGGCAAGGGTGGCGTCGGCAAGACGACGACGACGGTAAACCTCGGAACGGCCCTCGCACAGGCGGGCGAGCGCGTCGCGATCGTCGATGCGGATCTGGGCATGGCGAATCTGGCGGGATTCGTCAGCCTCTCGCCCGGCTCGGCGACGTTACACGACGTCCTCGCTGGGGACGCCTCCGTCGAGGAAGCGACGTACCGGCTCGCGGACAACATCGTCGGGGTTCCCAGTGGAAACGACCTCGGGGAGTACGCCGAAACGGCCCCCGAGGGACTCGGTTCCGTCGTCGACACCCTCCGAGACCGGGCCGACTACGTCTTACTCGACGTGGGCGCCGGCGTGAGCCACGAGACGGTCCTCCCGCTCGGCCTGGCCGACGCCGTCATCCTCGTCGCCACCCCGGAACCCGCCGCCATCCAGGACGCCATGAAGACGATCGAACTCGTCGATCGCGTCGACGGCTCGCTCGCCGGCTTGCTCGTCACCCGCACCCATCCGTCGGGAGACGTCCCCAGCGAGGAGATCGCGTCCCGGCTCGACACCCACTTACTCGGCTCGATTCCGGAAGACACGTCGGTTCGCGCGAGCCTCTACGACGGAACGCCGCTCGTCGTTCACAATCCGGATAGCCCGGCCGCGACGGCGTATCGACAGCTGGCGAAGGAACTTGCCGGCGTCGACCTCGAGACCGGGAGCGAGGACGGGGACGACGACCCCACGTCGAACGACGACGTCTCGAGCGCGATCACCGACGCGGAAGCCGATCAGTAACCCGCCGAGCGGCGACGGCCCTAAAGGATTTGGCGCAATTCTAACGGTACCGATTCTATTGACTACGGACATGGTCACCCCCATCGACCCCGACCACGCCTACGCGCTGGTATCGGATCCGGACCGCCGACACCTGTTGGCGTTATTTTCCAAGACCCCCGTCTGGACGATTCGAGCGCTGGCGAGCGAACTCGCCGCGCGGTCACACCGACGTGCGGACGAGGCGGCGGATGAACCCGGCGCTCCGTCGCCGGAAGCCGTCCGACGAAAGCACGTCTTTCTCGTCCACAATCACCTCCCGCGGCTGGCCGATCACGGAATCGTCGAGTGGGACGACCGAAGCGGCGACGTCGTTCGGTGCGACCGATTCGAGCACCTGGAGTCGTACCTCGAGCTCGCGAGCGAGCACGCCGAGGACCCGCTGCTGGCGACGTCCGATCCGTCCTGAGGCCACGGACCGACGAGACGGGGCGCGGACGAGTTGGGGTCCGATCTGACCAGGGGAGACATATCCGGTCACGTGATCCAGGGCGAGGAACGGGAGTCCGCGAAAAGTGTGTTCCGACGTTCTGTGGCGTATTCTGACGGTCTGGTTACATCGAGCGCGGTGCCTCGACGCCGAGAATGTCGAGGGCGTTCGCCATCGTGTGCTTCGAGGCCCCGACGAGTGCGAGCCGTGCGTCTCGGACGGCCGGATCGACGTCGGCGGCGAGCACTGGACACTCGCGGTAGAACGCGTTGAACGTCTCGGCGAATTCCCTGGTGTAGGTCGCGACGCGGTGGGGTTCGAGGTCGTCGGCGGCCGCCTCGACGACCCACGGGAATCTGGCGATCGTCTCCAGGAGTTCGTGCTCGGCGGCCGTCTCGAGTACTTCGACGTCGACGTCGGTGTCGACGCTCGTCAGCTCGAGTCCGGCTTCCTCCAGAATGCCACAGCATCGGGCGTGGACGTACTGCACGTACGGCGCCGATTGCGCTTCGAAGTCCAGCGCGCGGTCCCACTCGAACGTGATCGCCTTCGTCGGTTGTTTCGAGACGATGTCGTAGCGGACTGCGCCGATGCCGACCTGGTGAGCGATGCGCTCGATGTCGTCCGCGTCGAGATCATCGTCGCGAATGCGGTCGTCGAGACGCGTCTCGACCTCCTCGCGGGCGCGGGCGATGGCCTCGTCGAGCAGGTCGTCGAGGTCGACGCCGGTGCCGGCGCGGGTGGACATCGACTCGCCACCTGGCAGGTTCACCCACCCGTAGAACATCGAGGTGAGCTGGTCGGTGTCGTTACCGAGCACCTCGAGGGCCGCCGCGAGCTGTCGCGCGTGGAGCTCCTGGTCCTCGCCGAGAACGGTCACGGCGCGGTCGAAACGGTCGAACTTCCACTCGTGGTGTGCGAGATCCCGGGTCGTGTACAGCGAGGTCCCGTCGGAACGCAGGAAGACGAACGGCTTGTCGATTCCCCACGCTTCGAGGTCGAGCTGCCAGGCCCCTTCCTCTCGCTCGGCGACGTCGCTTTCTTGTAGGCGGGCGACGACTTCCTCGGTCGCTCCGTCGCGCATGAACCGCGTTTCCTTGACGAACTCGTCGAACTCGGCGGGCAGGCGGGCCAGACACGCCTGCATGCCCGATAGCACCTGGTCGACGACCGCACTCACCCGCTCGTAGGTCGCCTCGTCGCCGTCCTCGAGTCCCTGCATGATCGACTCGATCTCGGCTTCGGCAGCGGCGACCTCGTCCTCGGGGCCGTCGTCGAGGAAGGCGTTACCCTTGCGGTAGTAGCGGACCAGGTCGTACTCGATGCGGTCGCGCTCGGGCGCTCGCTCCAGCTCCGACTCGTCGAAGGTCTCGTAGGCCCACGTGAACACGGCCATCTGCCGGCCCGCGTCGTTGACGTAGTAGTGACGCTCCACGTCGTAGCCGGCGTACTCGAGGACGTTCGCGACGGCGTCGCCGATGATCGGGTTGCGGGCGCGGCCGACGTGGACCGGTCCGGTCGGGTTGGCGCTCGTGTGCTCGACGACGACCGACTCCGCTCGATCCGGTCGGCGTCCGTAGGTCTCCTCGCCCGCCGATTCGAGTGTCTCCGCGTAGTAGGTTTCGCTCGGGCGGAAGTTGAGGTACGGTCCCTGGGTCTCGACGCGCTCGACGTAGGTCAGGTCGGCCGCGGCGATCTCGTCTGCCAGCTCGGCGGCGACCTGCGGCGGCGCGGCCCCGACCTTCCCGGCGAGCCGGAAGGCGACGCTCGAGGCGAGCACGCTCTCGACGTCGTCCGGCGGTTCCTCGATGCCGAGGTCGTCGGTCGGCAACTCGCGGGCTTCGAGAGCCGCCGCGAGCGCCGATGCGACCTCGTCGCGAAGGGCTGGGAACATACCCGCCCGTTTTCGGGGCGCAGGTATAGGAATGTCGGGTTCGGGCCCGGCCGTCGATCGGATTCGACGACCCGATCGCTCCGCGCTACATCGTCTTCAGCCCGGAGCCGGTCAGCGGGACGACGACGTCCTCGTCCGGGTCGAGGTAGCCGAACTCGCGCAGGTGGGCGAGCGCCGCGGGCGCGACGGCGCAGGTCGGCTCGACGTAGAAGCCGCCGCGGTGGAGCCGATCGAGGGCGGTCTCGACCGGTCCCTCGCCGAGGGCGATCGCGGTGCCGTCCGTCGCCTCGATCGCGTCGACGATCTGGGAGCCGCGGGCGGGTTCGCTGATCTGGATGCCGTCGGCGATGTCGGCCCGGCCCTCGTCCTCGCCGACGCGCTCACCACCGACGACGTGCACGATCGGATCGTAGCCGATGGACTGGACGCCGAGCAGTCGGGGCAAGCGGTCGACGATTCCCGCCTCGTAGAGTAACTCGAAGCCCCGATAGGCGCCGAGAAAGAGGGTCCCGTGGCCGATCGGGAGGACGAGTGCGTCGGGAACGGCCCAGCCGCGCTGGGCGGCGACCTCGAAGGCGAACGTCATCGTACCGGCGTAGAACGCCGGGTTCCAGGCGTGGCTGGCGTACCAGCCGGCTCCGTGCTGGTAGGGGGCGTCCGCCCGCCCCTCGGCGTCGTCCCCGTCGCGGCTCGATCCGTCTCCCTCGACGGCGTCGATACAGGCGGCGGTGACGTCCTCGCGCGAGCCCTCGACGCGGACCGGCCGGGCG
>SLIS01000190.1 GCA_007135505.1 Halovivax sp. | reverse complement strand
TTCGCCGTCGAAAAGGTACGCCTCCCGTGCGTGATCGTCGGTGAACAACGTCTCGGCGCCCTGCCAGTAGTACGAGATGACCTCCGAGACCGGATAGCCCTCGGTGGCGTACTCGATGGCCGGCTGCAGGACTTCCCCGAGGGACTTTCGACCGAACTCCCGGACAGTCGTCTCCCACCCGCGAGCCGTTCCCGGAACCGTCACTGCGTGCGGACCGTGAAACGGCATTCCGAGATCGGACGGGTCGGAGACGTCGTCGACGGCGTAGCCGCCCGCGTCGGGATAGTACCTCGCCCGTTCGTTCTCGTCGGCGTCGGTGAGCGCCGTCCGGACGTTCTCGATCGTCGCGTCCGCCGGCGCCCCACCACAGGAACGCATCGCACCGACGTCGCCGTCTGCCGTCCGATACAGTGCAAAGACGTCGCCGCCCAGCCCGGTCGAGGTCGGCTCGACGACGTTGAGTGCCGAGGCCGTGGCGACGGCCGCGTCGAAGGCGTTGCCCCCGTTGCGAAGGATTTCGACGCCGGCCTCAGCGGCGAGTGGCTGACTCGTGGCGACGAGTCCACGGTTCGCACGGACGGTCGACCGTCGTGAGGAAAATCGATCCAGGTCGTACTCCATGTCTCTTCCTCCTGCACGGACTTCCAAAAGTGGCCACCTCGCGGCAGGGTAGACGACGTGGCCCCTGGTGTGGTTCGTCGAGACGTGCACCGACGGTTCCAGACGTCGATTTCGCCGTGGACAACGTGAACGAGGACTGGACGTTCCTCGTTGCAAAACGTTCACGGTCGCCCGTCGCGAATCACCATCAATGACGCGAGGGTCACGTCTGCCCGGGGTCGAACCGGCGGCAGACGCCGTGGACCCGATCGTGCTCCACGTGGACGCCGACTGTTTCTACGCGGCCTGCGAACGGCTCCGGGAGCCGGCGCTTCGCGGGGAGCCACTCGTCGTCGGGATGGGCTACGAGGACGGTGACGACACCGGTGCCGTCGCGACGGCCAGCTACGAGGCCCGAGAGTACGGCGTCGAGAGTGCGATGGCTATTTCGCAGGCGCTGGAGGCGCTCCCGCGACGAGCCGATGCGCGCGAGGCGGGCGAATCAGTCGAGGACACCGGATACTATCGCCCTGTCGACATGGAGTACTACGAATCGGTGAGCGAGTCGGTCAGAGAGATTCTCCACGACGCGGCGGACGTCGTCCGCGAGGTAAGTATCGACGAGGCGTACCTGGACGTCACCGATCGAACGGGCTGGTCCGTCGCCGAGGGATTCGCGCGACACGTCAAAGAACGAATCCGTCAGGAGGTCGGAATTACCGTCAGTATCGGTGTGGCGTCGACGATGAGCGCGGCCAAGATCGCGAGCGATTTCGAGAAACCGGACGGTCTGACCGTCGTCGAACCCGACGAGGTCCGATCGTTTCTCGCGCCACTCGACGTCTCGAAAATCCACGGTGTCGGTCCGGTTACGGCGGGTGCGCTCCGGGAGATGGGTCTCGAGACGGCCGGCGACGTGGCCGAGGCGGACGTCGACTCGCTCGTCGATCAGTTCGGCGAGCGAGGGCGGGAATTCTACCGGTACGCACGCGGTGACGACGACCGACGGGTCTCTCCGAGAGGCCTGCCGAAGAGCTTCTCCCGGGAGTCGGCGTTCGGCGATCCGGTCACCGACTGGGATCGAAAGCGAGAGCGACTCGAGGCGCTGGCCTCGGCGGTTGCAGAGCGGGCGACGCGCGAGGGCGCACTCTACCGAACGGTCGGAGTCAAGGCCGTCACGCCACCGTACGAGGTCAACACGCGCGAACGATCGCTTCCGGGACCGGTCGACGATCCGGAACTCGTCATCGAGATCGCGATCGACCTGTTCGGGGAGTTCGAAGACGCCCGCGTCCGGAAACTCGGGGTCCGCCTCGCGAACCTCGACTTCGAGGCCGCCGATCAGACCGATCTGGACGGTTGGGAGTCGGGCGATGAGCGGATCCCCGACCCGGAATTCGGTGGCTCCGGCGACACCGGATCAGCGGTGCGTTCGGAGGAGCGAGCGTCGACGGAAGGCGGGCAACTCGACCTGAGCGAGCTCGATAGCCGCGCTACCGACAGGTCGACCGTGACCGAATCGGAGTCGGCGTCGTCGACCAGCCCGGACCCCGCCGGTGGGACCCCTACAATCGAGGAGTGGTTGCCAAACAACGAGGGCGAGTCTTCGGATGGGCGAGTCGAGACCACGTCCGTATCGACTGCGGCGGACAGTTCGCCATCCAACGGTCACCCGAAACGCTCGTCGAGCACCGATCGGCGTGGGACGAATGGACACGACTTGAGCGAGTGGTCTACCGCGGATCGCCGTTCGACGGATGATGATCGGGCAGGCGACGCTGGAGGGGAAGACGGTTCCGAGTCGACCGGGGATGGGACGAACTCGCCAGGGCCGCCCGATGGATTCGTCGGACAGACGACGCTCAGTCAGTATCGGTGATGGGTCACCGATGCGACCGATGCATACCGACGAAGCCCCCGAATCGGCCACAACGCTCTTTCGGTTGCACCGACGAGAATTCTCACACGCACACCGAACAGCAGAATTATACCGGACAGCAAGAGACCAACGTACGACTACATCCCGCCAGAACGCCCTACCATGACCGAGGACTTCTACGATCTTCTCGACGTACCGCCGGACGCCCCCCAGGACGAGATCAAAGAGGCGTTTCGCCGGCAAGTTCGGGTGTACCATCCGGACCTGAACGACGACGACCGAGCACGAGCGCAGTTTACCGCCCTCAAAACAGCGTACGACGTCCTCGGCGATCCGGTCGAGCGGCAGGCGTACGATCGGCTCGGCCACACCGAGTACGTTGCCAAGCGAACGTCCGGCCTGCCGTCCCCGGACAAGTGGCTGTCGTCTGAGGAGTCGAACCGACGAGCACCTGATGGTTCGACCGTCGATACCGAGACCGACTCGTGGGGCGGTTCGAGGAAATCGTCCGCCCGTTCGAACACGCGGAGAACGGGGACTGCCCGCGCCGCAGGCACCGCCCGAACCGGTACTACGACCCGCAACTCGAGATCGACGTCGGCCCGATCGAACCCGCTCGTTCGCTGGTGGCGGTCGATGAACTTCGGATTACCACTCCTGTGGATTACGACGATCGTGTACCTGATCGGACTTGCACAGTACAGCGTCGCCAATTCGTACGCGTACGAGGGATTGTGGTCCGCGATTGCTGCCGCTGGATTAGGCATCGACGAACTCTGGGCGATGCTGACAGCAACCTCGTACGGTCTCGAGTCGGGGTACGCGTTCGTTACGGCCACGGAGGTCGTCACACCACCTGTCGATCCCACGCTGTGGTACGCGGCCATCGCCACGTTCAATCTCGTCGTGCTCGGAGCCCTCGCCGGCGTTCGACATCGATACCGATCGAACGCTTTCGGCCCGGTGACGACTGACGAAACGATCGTCCTCGCGGCGTCGATCGGGGCCTCCGCAATTCTGGTGGGCGGACCGCTGCTCGCCGGAACCCTCCTCTTGCCCCTCGTTTACGGCGTCGTCATCCATCGGTCGCATCGGTTCCCGGGCTGGTCGCCGTCCTACGCGTATCTCGTCGCCGTCACGCTCCCACTGGGGGTCCTCGGCGCCGGCTGGTACGGCGTTTCACTCGTCACGACCGAACTGATCGCGCTCGTGCTCGTTCCCGTCGCTGGGGCGGTCGGTCTACCGCTTCGCTTCGTCGTTCGTCGTCGCTTCGGTATCTGACTACGGGACGCCATTTCTCAGCCGACCAGCGTTGCGACACCTTTTGTCTGCCGATAGTCCCGTTCCGTGACGGCCGATAGCCTCGCTTTTGCGCTATTGTAGGCCGCATCATCCCACGTGGCCGGATCCGCGAGCGGAATTACCAGGAATCCGCGTCCGCGAAGCTCGCTCGCGTGCAGCGTCTCCAGATCGAACTCGATACGGTCCCGTAGCGTCGTGTAGGATCGAATCACTCGATCCGCCGCCCGCTCGCCGACCGGGATCAATACGTGTGCGTTGATCGCCCGGAGCTCGGCGTCGAAGAATCGCTCTAGTCGATCGTACTGCTCCTGGGTGGGAGTCTGGCCCGCCGGAACGGTACACATGTGGACGTAACTTAGAAAGCAGTTGTCGACGGTCGGCGTCGTTTGATCGCCGGAGAGAAAGCCGGCATCACGGAGCAACTCCTGCAGGACCGTCCCTGCCTCCGTCTCCGTGAACGGGACGCCGGTCTGGGCACCGCCGTGGACGTGTGGACCGTCCCCGATGACGTGAAAGTCTGCGTTCGGATCCCCGTAGCCGTACACGGCCGGGAGATCGCCGTCGTCGCTTTCGTCGAACGGAGCGCGCATGCCAAACGGATTGCTCGTCCGGTCCGTAATCGTCTCCACAGCATCGGGCAGTCGGTGCGTCGATAAAATGCTAGCGATCCAACGCGGAATCTCGTTCGGTAGCGCTTGCCGCGTTGCTAACGGCCGGATCAGGACGATTTCGCGACTGGCGACCGTCGCCTCTCGTATCGTTCGTGACAGGTTCCGTCACAGAAGTGATGGAGGTCGCCTTCGATTCGAACGGCGACGTACTCGCCGTCGAGTTGAGTGGCACACTCGTGGCAGTTGAGCGAGATCGTCTCGTCGGAAATCGACGGGTCCCACGCCAGATTTTGCAGCAGGTGGACCCGGTAGGAGTCGATCTGTTCGGCCTCGAGGGCGTCGAGGAGGGCCGGTCCGACTCGGTCCGTGTGCAAGGCGCCGATGGCGACCAACCGGGCGTCGGTCGTCGTGAATACGTGCTCGATACCGTCGATATCGACGATCGTCTCGCTCACGTCGTCGAGACACGTCGCATCGAGTTCGACGTCGATGAGCAGTTCGACGCCGCTCGCGAATCGCGAGCGATCGAGGTCGAGGGTGAATCCGTCGATGATGCCGAGTTCGGAGAGCCGGTCGATCCGATCGGAGACCGTCGGAGCCGAAACGTCGACGCGGTCGGCGATGTCGTTGTACGGTCGGCGTGCGTCCTCGAGGAGGAGGTTAAGGATTGCGAGGTCAGTTTCATCAAGCGAACGCATGGTCGTGACTTCTCCGCTATCTGACTTAGATTTTACGATCTAAGTTACAACACAAAAGTGTGTTCCAACCCGGGTCAAACCGACCGAATTGACTACCCTCTGATCTAGTAAACTACCCGCGGATCGAATTGACTACCCACGGACCGAGTCGACTATCGGCGGATCAAGTCGATTACCACCGGACGGTGACGCTGTATCGCCGTCGAACCGAGTTATCGTAGTTTCACGTTGTTCACTCGGAAACAGTCCGGTACGTGTCCCAGGTGAGCACCCCGAGAACGAGACAGACTGCACCGGTGGCTACCAGGTAGATGAAGTCGACCAAGGGGTCGAATCCCATCACTGCTTCCCGACCGAGGTAGATCACGACGAGACCGAGAAGGGGCGTCACCGTCAGGGCTCGGGAGCGGTACCCGTCGAATCGAATTGCGCCGACGATCCCGGCGACGAGACTCGCAAAGAGCAAGGCGAGCGTGACGCTGTCCTGGAGCGTGTGCATGACGGGCGTGTAGGACTCGATGACGAGCGGGCTGAAGACGATCTGTACGGGAACGAGCAGCGTCGCAACGCCGAGGGCCAGTGGGACTCGGGTGGCCTCGATTCGATGCTCCCAGACGAGCACCGTCGCCGCCGCGAAACAGACGAATATCGCAATCGCGGTCCAGAAGTGCAGATTCAAAACCGTCAGATCGTAACTGAGGACCGTCTCCCGACCGAGAGAAACCTGTATCGGCGTCAGTACCAACCCTATCGTCACGGCCCACGTGACCAGTTTTCCGGCACTTCCGCGCCACGCCTGGACGGCCGCCCCGACGATGAAGACGCCTGCGACCATCGCGACGACCCGGTGAATCCACTCGAAGAAACTGGGGAATCCGGCGGGAAAGAGGTTCAATACGCCACCATCACAGAGCGGCCAATTGGCGTCACACGCCAGTCCGGCACCGGCGGCTCTCGTCGCGACGCCGAGCAGGATCGTCGCGACGACGAGGACGAGCGTCGTCGCGAGCAGGTGTGGGTACCCAACGCGACGACGCAGGGCAGTCAGCGTACGGGTGTGTGTTGCAGTAGTGGACGACACGAGCGTTCGGGAGGAACTTGGAAATCGCGCTATTTGAATCGTGCGAGTTACTTCTGGTGTCCGGGAATCGACGGCGGTGAAATAGCACCCGAATGACGTCGTCACCCGAACCGGAGCGCTTCACTGAGTGCGTCTGGGCCGTCTCGTTCGAGTAACCGTCGCTGGTTGGTGGCGCCGCTCTCCCGGTCGTACACTGCTTTGATCCCATCGATACCGAGGCGCTCGCACTCGGTTTCGACGAGTTCTTCGAGTGTGATCGTCCCGGATCCGGTTCGATCCACGAACGTCGCGTCGTGTCCGTGTCGAATCGCCCGCCACTTGTTTTCGTCGAGCAATTCTCGGCGAAGTGGCGCTCCTGCCCTGGATTCACCGTCTTCGTACCTGGCAGCGAGGTCCTCGACAAGCGCGTGACAGTACTCGACGAACGCCATCACGATCGACGGGTCCGCCTGGCCGTCAGGGGCTCGGATCTCCACGGTTCCGTGGCCGGTGTGCGGTCTGACGTCGTACCAGAGTTCGCCCCGGTCGTCGATCGCGTCGTGCTCGACCATCCGGCGTTCGAACTGATCGAACGCGTCGAAGTCCTCGAAGTACGTCGGCATCCCGGTGTTGGGTAGCCCCTGGAAGATCTTTGCCCGTGCCGAGGCAAGGCCGGTGTCGAATCCGTTCCAGAACGGCGAGTTGGCTGAGAGGGCGAGTATGACGGGCACGTACCAGCGAAGTTCGTTCGCGATCCAGACGGCCTTGTCGGCGTCGTCGACGCCGACGTGGACGTGGAGGCCGGCCGTCGTATTTCGGTGCTGTGGATACTGGATTCGGTCGAGCTGGGACTGATATCGTGGTTTCTCGGCGTGTTCGAGTTCTCTCCAGCGGGCGAGAGGGTGCAATCCAGCCGCCGCGACCCCGTAGCCGTGAGTGCGCGCGTGCTCGACCAGTGCATCTCTGACCGTTTCAAGCGTGTCCGCGGCTCGGTCGGGTCGTTCTATCAGCGGCGTCTGGGTCTCGATGATGAACT
>SLIS01000278.1 GCA_007135505.1 Halovivax sp. | reverse complement strand
TCGCGACGGTACCGTCGAACCCCTGAAGGCCGTCTGCGACCTCCGAGTACTCGATCTCACCGGCTCCGATCGGCAGGTGCGTATCACCGCGACTCCGGACGTCGTGGACGTGTAGGTGCGAAATGAGGTCTGCGTACCCGGAGAGGAAGCGATCGATACCGTCCATTCCGTCCTCCATGTAGGCGTGGCCCACGTCGAAGCAGACCGCCGTCTCCGTTTCGCGCGCCAAGTCACCGAGGACGGAAAGAGGCAGTCCGCGGGGCTGGTGACCGACATTCTCGACGACCAGTTCGATACCGGCATCGGCGGCAATCTCTCCGATTGTCGTGAGCTGGTCCGCGAAGATGGGCCGAAGGTCCGTATCCTGTGTCTTCCGAACCGTGCCGTGGAGGACCGCCTTCGCCGCACCGATCTCCCCGGCCCACCGCAGCAACCTGGTCTGGTAGTCGACGATCGCGTCGTCCAGTTCCGAGACTCCCGTCGCCACGACCTGTTCGAACGGAAGGTGGACACAGCACTCGCGGTCGGTCGTTGCAAGTGCCGATTGCAATCGGTCGACCGAGCCGGGGTCGATCGCGGTATCGTCACCGATCGTGAGCTCCACGAAGTCGTATCCCTCGGCCGTCATTTCGATTCGATCGATGGAGTCACCGACGGTGAGTCCGACTGAAACGACCATACCTGACTTACGCGCATCATCGGGAAAAGCGATCCGGCGAAACGTGTACGCTCGGAAGCGTTGGATTCGGGCTATCACTTATCGTGTGACCTCCCAAACCGACGGGTATGAGCGCGATAGAGTTGGACGGACTCACCACGGACTACGGGGAGGTTGTCGCCACCGACGATCTGGTTCGCCCAGTTCTGGTTCAGCCGTCGGGACATCTGACTCGACGGCCGATTCGCACACGGTCGAAACGGGAGCAACGTTGACGGCAGGACGGTGCGAATACCCGCGTATGTTCGAGACGATTCTGGTGCCGACTGACGGAAGTTCACACGCGAGGCAAGCCCTCGACGACGCTATCGGACTCGCAGCCGATCAGGATGCCACGCTTCACGTCATCTCGGTGGCCGACAGCGGACTGCTGGGGAGTATTCGGCTCCCTGGGGAGGCCGCCCGGCCGAGAGAGGCGATTCACGATCGAGCACAGCAGTTCGTCGACGATGCACTGGATCGCGCCGAGGAAACCGGCGTCGACGCGGTTGGAAGCGTCCTGAGCGGCCCACCACCGTCCGAGATACTCGAGTACGCCCGCGAGATCGAGGCCGACCTGATCGTAATGGGGAGTCGCGGACGCGGTGGATTCCACCGAATGGCCGTCGGCAGCGTCGCCGATCACGTCATCCGATTCGGCGAGTTTCGCGTCCTCGTCGTCGATGCCGACGACGGGAAGCCACGCGTGTGAGTTGCCGTCGCCTTCGCCTGTGTACCACAGCCAAGGAATTACCGTGGTCGAGGACTCGTCCGCTGCCGTTCAGGTGAGTGTTCGTGGCCGCTAGCGGCCTTGCCCCGTCTCTCCCGCGACGATGCGATTGACCGCTCTCGTTCGCTGTCCGAGCGACCAGCCGATCAGCGCCAGCCCGGCATACAGGCCGACCGCCAGGCCGCTGTAGACGGAGGGGACGGTCCGGGGGGTGAACCCATAATTCCCGAGCGCGCCGGCGAGCAACAGCGTCAACAGGACGAGGGCGACCCCTATGTCGGCCGCGCGCATGCTGGGCAACTCGGCGGGGTTCGAGACGAGCCGAGCGATGGCGTAGAAGCCCACCGTGTACGCGATCCAGCCAGCGACCAGGTACGGCAGCACCGCCAGGTACTCGTTCGGGCCAAACTGTGGGACGTAGACACCGTGAATGACGACCGTCGTCAGGACGCACAGAGCCAGCAGCACCACGAGTTCGACGCTGGGACGATCCGTCGCCATACGTGACCGTCCGTCCACAGTATTGTAAAACGAGCGGACGTTCTACGCCCCCGGGAACCGACTCGCAGACCCTTCCGCTCGGCCCCCGTAGGTCGACCATGGAAACGCACGTTCTCGTCCCACTCGACGATTCAGAGCCCGCGTGGGACGCTCTCGAACACGTCGTAGAGCACACCACCGCCGACCGACTCACAGTCATCCACGTAATCGATCCGAATGAAGTGGTCTACTGGTCGGCAGCTGGCGGCTACGCCGACACGGACGGGTACGACCGCGCGAAAGAAGACGGTGAGAATCGCTGTGCTGAGGCACGTGCATACGTCGAGGCCGCGACTGGAGGGGACGTCGAGATCGAAACCGTCGTCGAAACCGGTCGTCCGGCGCGAACGATCGTCGAGTACGCCACCGACCACGACGTCGACCACCTCGTCATGGGCAGTCACGGCCGATCCGGCGTTTCGCGAATCCTCCTGGGCAGCGTCGCCGAGACGGTCGTCCGTCGTGCTCCCTGCCCGGTGACGATCGTCAGATAAGCGAGACTGAAGACGACTACACCGAGCGTGATGTCCCGATGGATTGACCCGCGATCAGCCGGGCGACGGAACCAGCGTCGGCCGACGTCACCGGACGACGGTTACGGGAACGGGTGCGCGTCGGACCACCTGCTCGGCAACGCTACCGAGTAAAACGCGCGAGGCACCCGAGCGGCCGTGACTGCCCATGACGATGTGATCGTACGCGCCCTCGTCCGCGAATCGAACGATTTCGCGAGCCGGTAGGCCGACGACGGTTTCGGTTTCGATGGACCGATCGTATTCGTCGGCCAGCTCGCCGGCCGACTCGAACAACGTGTCCGCAGCCGACTGACGCGCCTCGAGCAGCGAATCGTACGCGTAGACGGCACCCTCTCCGTACATACCGATATTCGGGTTGATGACGTGAATTACGGTCACTCGGGCGTCGGGATACTCGCTGACCGCGTGCTCTACTGCCTGCATGGCCGGATCCGACTCGTCTATTGGAACGACAATGTCCATGGGTGGCCGTTCGCTGTCGACTGACAAAAACGTAGTCCGAGTACCGCAATCGGTGTCGAACGCAATCGGCTGGGCGAACTATTTGTGGCTCTATCCCGTAGTTCACGCAAAGATGGGATCGACGAACGAAGACTCGCTGTACGAAGAACTGGTCACCGTCTGTCGAACCGCAATCGGGGACGACCTCCGAAGTGTCACCGTATTCACCGAATCCGACCACGAGCAGCTGTATCTCCGTGACGATCTCGAACGTGACGCAGACCTCGACCGGTTCGTCGCGGACGAACGGGGCGGGTTCCGATCACGCCGAACCTACGGCGACACCGAACTCGGCGACTACGGGTTTACGATCAGAGCGTTCGAGGCGGGATACCTCACACGGATCGTCCGCGGCGACCGGGGCGTCTTCGTGACGACCGATCCGCTCAACCTGAACGAGTTTCACGAGGTCGCGACGGCCGTCGGAACGGTTCTCGAGGAACACGCTCGGTGAGCCGCACTCGACGGGGCCAGTCTCCGGATCGGCCTTCGTAGTCGGTAGACAGCTCTCGCTATTGGTGCAAATCTCGGTACTGGTGAAAATCGGAAGACAGCGCAGCGGGAGATGGAGACCGGTCCGGACAGTCCGCCCTACGCGACCTCGATCGGTGGTGCGGGCTCTGCGGTGGCGTTTTCGAGCGCATCGAGCCACTCTTCGGCGTCGAGGGCGGCCATACTCCCGGTTCCGGCTGCAGTGATCGCCTGCCGATAGTCGGGGTCCATCACGTCGCCGGCTCCGAAGACGCCCTCGACGGCCGTTTCGGTCGTCATCCCTTCTCGAGTCAGCAGGTGACCGGAATCGTCGAGTGGAACCGGCGTCTCCGCGAGGAACTCGGTGTTCGGGACGTGACCGACGCCGTAGAAAATGCCGCCGACGTCGACGGTGTCCAGCTCGACGTCCTCGCCGTCGTCATACCGGTCCGTCGGGTAGCCCTCGGGGTGGTGGACCAGGGTCGCGCCGGTGACGCCTTCCTCCTGTGAGCCGTGGATTTCGAGGAGCTCGGTGTTCCAGCGGAACGAGATCTTCTCCTCGTCCCGGGCACGCTGGGCCATGATGTCCGAGGCGCGAAGTTCCTCGCGACGGTGGACGATGGTCACGCTATCGGCGAATTTCGTGAGGAAGAGAGCCTCTTCCATCGCGCTGTCG
Organism: Halovivax sp.; assembly: GCA_007135505.1. The sequence continues at coordinate 3,132 of SLIS01000278.1, read as the reverse complement.
CCGCCGCCGACGACGAGCACGTCGTCGCCGCGGTGGAACGCGCCGTCACAGGTCGCACACGTCGAGAGACCGTAGCCCATCAACTCGTCCTCGTTCTCCGCGCCGACCCAGCGGGCGCTCGCCCCCGTCGCGACGATCAGACCCCGCGTTCGGATCGTCTCACCGTTCGAGAGAGCGAGTTCGAACGGCCGATCCCCGAGTGCGGCGTCCTCGACAGTCCCGTGGGTGAACTCGGCGCCGAAGCGTTCGGCTTGTTCCTTCCCGCGCTGGATCAGCTCCATGCCACCGACGCCCTCGGGAAAGCCGAGGAAGTTCTCGACGTCGGTGGTCAGGGTGAGCTGGCCGCCAGGTTCGGGCCCCTCGAGGACCAGCGGCTCGTAATCGGCTCGCGCGGCGTAAACGGCTGCCGAGAGGCCGGCGACACCGGAGCCGACGATGACGACGTCGCGGACTGTGGTATCGGCAGTCACGTCACTCATTCCGACGTGTAGCCCTCGATCAGGTCGCGCAGTCGGTCTTCGGGCAGTGCACCCGTGTGCTGTTCTGCCTGCTCACCGTTCGCGAAGAGCACCAGCGTCGGGACGCCGCGCACGCCGTACTCCGCCGCGAGCGGCTGGTGTGCGTCGACGTCTACCTTCGCAATCACGGCGTCGGTCTCGGCCGCGAGCTTCTCGAGCGTCGGTGCGATCATCTGACACGGGCCACACCAGTCCGCGTAGAAGTCGGTGAGGACCACGTCGTGCTCGTCGACGACGGATTCGAGGTGATCGCTTCCCTCGATGTAGACCGGGTTGTCGATCGATTCTGCGTTCGCTGTACTGGAAGTCTCAGTTACCATCACCCCGAGGTACGAGTCGGGCGCATATAAGAGTTTTGCGAGAGTTGTACAATACAATGTGACCCAGGGCGAGTCGATACGGAACGTGGATCGACACCGATCGAGGGTACCGTTCGTGATAGTCCGCGTCAGCGGTGAAAGCCGTGTATAGCTATCCGAACGCCGACGGCGTAATCCGCGTCGAGCGGGACGATTGATGTGCAATCTCGGCGAACGCGTTTCGTAGCGAAGTCCGTTTTCGCGGTAGTACCACCGACTTCGAGTCGTCGAACCACACGTCGAGACACCGCTCCGCGGAGTGGTCGTTCGTATCCGCCCGATGAGGACGACCGCTGACCGACACCAATTGGGTTCGCGTCCCTCCCGCCTCGTCCGACCCACAGACTTAAATTTAGAACCCTCAATATTGTGGTTCATGAGCAATACGGAATCGCAGCGACCGACGATCGACGCCCACGAGTTGGCGACTCGGCGCGACGACGACGCACTATTCGTCCTCGACGTGCGTCGCGAGGCCGAGTACGAGGAGTGGCACGTCGACGGCAGTCACAACCTCCCGATCTACGACGAGCTCCTCGAAAACGACCTGAGTGGACTCGAAGCGGCGCTCGACGACATCCCGGCCGATCGAGAGATCGCCGTGGTCTGCGTCGCCGGCATCACGTCGGCCGACGCCGCCGCGTTCCTGCGTGATCGCGAGTACGATGCCCGGTCGCTCGAGGACGGCATGAACGGCTGGGGCCGCGTCCACGTCGCGTACGAGCTCGATGACAAGGCCGCCGCGAGCGACGACACAGCGACCGTCGACGGCATCACCCAAATCGTCCGACCCGGTACAGGCTGCGTGTCCTACCTCGTCGAAGCCGACGGCCGGGGCGTTGTCGTCGATCCGAGCCTCTACGTCGAGCGATATCACGAGATCGCCGACGCACGGGACGTAGAACTTGTGGGCGCAATCGATACGCACGCCCACGCAGACCACGTCAGCGGCGGTCGGATCATGGCCAAAGAGTGGGACGTGCCGTATTACCTCCACCCGGAAGACGCCGGCGAACTCGACGACTTCGCGTCGATCGAAGACGGCGACCGGGTGAGCGTCGGCGATCGGTCCCTCGGCGTGCTCCACACGCCTGGACACACCCCCGGAAGCGTCTCGCTCAGGTGGGGAGACGCCCTGCTCTCGGGTGACACGCTGTTCATTCGAGGGGTCGGGCGCCCCGACCTGGAGGGTACGAACGAGGCAGACGTCCGAACGGCTGCGGACGAACTCTACGAGAGTCTCGACGAGCTTGCCACGTGCAACGACGAGACGGTCGTGTTGCCGGGGCACATGAGCGACGAGGAGATCCGGCCGCTCGCGACGACGATCGACGAACTTCGGGCCTCCAACGAACTCTTCGGCATGGACGCCCGCGATCGGTTCGTCCAGACGATCGTCGACGGCCTCTCCGACGAACCAGCGAACTACAATCAGATCAAGGCGATCAACTGGGGCGAAGAGGCGCTGAGCGAGGAAGCGCAGTCGCTCGAACTGGGGCCGAACAACTGCGCGGCGAACTAATTTGGTTCTCGCTGCACGCGTCGTCGGTACTCCACGACATCGTCGTCTCCCGTTTGAAGTTCCGTCAAACGTCTCCGTCGGTGGTCGGTCTGGATTCGTCTCGTGTCCCTGGATCGGCCGGCTCAGCGGTTCTGATAAGCACATACCCGACCACGAGAAGGACCACGCCGGACGCCAGGAATGCCACGTCCCAGACGAGCGCCCCGCCGGGGCCGTCCGGCCAGACGCGGTGGAGGACGAGGACGTAGTGGTTCACGACCCCTTCGACGAGGTTGAACAGCCCCCAGCCACCGAGCGCAGAACCGGCGAGTACCCGGCCCGACGGTGGTACCTCGGGTCGCTTCCAGGCCCTGAGGATGAGCCAGATTCCGACGAGCGTGAAGGCGAGCGTCACGACGTGAAATAGTCCGTCGACGACCACGTTCAACTGGATGTCGGCGAGGTCAGTAGTATCGGTCCGTGCCGACAGCATGTGGTGGGTCTGGAGCAGCTGGTGAAGGACGATCCCGTCGAAGAACCCGCCGATCCCGATTCCGAGGACGATCCCGGCCTGGACGAGCGGTTTGACCCGCTCGTCGAGTCCGAGCCACGTCGCCGAGTCCTCGGCTCGCTCCGTCTCGGGATCGCCCGGTCCGGCGTTCATATCGATCAGTGCGACGCCATCGCTCGACAGGATTCGGCACACTTCGGGAGAATTTCTGCACAAGCCTGACAGTGGTCGTGGTCGTGCTGG
>SLIS01000232.1 GCA_007135505.1 Halovivax sp. | reverse complement strand
ACGACCGACGGCGAACTCGTCCACCCGGGCTACCTGCGGAAGACGCTGTACCACCGCGACTGGATCGAGAAGTTCCGGATCCGCCAGACGGCCACGGATCGCGTCGAGTACGCGATCGAACGGCGAAACGGCCGGTCACCACCGCAGTCGGACCTGACGGAAATCGAACGAGCGACCCGCACGGCCCTCGGCGACGACGTCGAGGTTTCGTTTTCCTACCCCGAGCGAATCGACGCGAGCGATTCGGGGAAGTTCCGGTACACGGTATCGGAGGTGGTTTCGTGACGGACCGAAGCGTCGCCCGTCGAAGCGGTGATCGGTCTCCGGACGATCGCTCGCTCGACGATCACTCCCCGAACGACCGCTCCCACGAATCGAACGCCGAGGGGCAAGGGGCGAAGTCGGGCGCCAAAGGAACGATTCAACGGGTGGCCGACGGCGCGAAAGATTGGCTTCGACAGTCGAAACAGCTGGCCGGCCTCGTCCTGCGCGAAGGCCGAACCGCCCGGAGCGTCGATCTCCCCATTCGGAAACGACTCTGGCTGTGGCGACGCGGCTTTCTCTCCGAGGCGGGCGCACTCTTCGACCTCTCCCCGGAGACGGCCGATCGGTACCTCTCGAACTACGAGCGGGACGTGAAGACGATCGCCATCAACGGCCCGTCGGGGCGGATTCTCGACGACAAGCTCCTCTTTCACCACCTGTTGACCCCCGAATTCGACCACCTGCTTCCCCAGCTGTACTACTATCTGACTGCAGAGGCCACCTACCCCATCGACGCCGATTCCGCCCACCGGGACCTCCGCTCTGGGGCCACCGCGGCGGATCACCCACTCGTGATGAAGCCGCGAACGGGAGGCGGCGGCGAGGGGGTAACCGTGCTCGATTCGGCCACCGTTGCCGAGACGAGCATCGGTGATCTGGCCGCGAACGGAACCAGCGACCGGCTCCTGTGCGAGTACGTCGAGCAGGGTGCGTACGCCGACGCCGTCTTCCCGGGCTCGGTGAACACGATCCGGATCCTGACGATGCTCGATCCGCGAACGAACGAACCGTTCGTCGCGCGTGCGGTCCACCGATTCGGGACCGACGCGTCCGCCCCGCTCGACAACTGGTCCCGGGGCGGGGTGAGCGCTCGCGTCGACGTGGAGACCGGCCAACTGGGACCGTGTGCCCATCGAACGGACGGGGGCGAACCCGTCTGGACCGACAGGCACCCGGAGACGGACGAACGGGTCGCGGGGACGACGGTGCCCAACTGGGATCGGGTCGTCGACGGCTTGCTCGACGTCGCGTCGACGTATCCGGCGCTCCCCTACGTCGGCTGGGACGTCGTCGTCCGGGAGGCGGACCCGTCATTCACAATCATCGAGGGGAATCGCTACTCGGACGTCAACATGCTACAGACGCACGGTCCGCTGCTCGACGACCCGCAGGTTCGTCGGTTCTACGAGCACCACGGGGTCGTTTGATGGTCGACGCCGTCGAAGGAAGTGATCCGAACGGAGTACTCCGAAGCATGGGATCCGTGTCAGTCCGGGACGTCCTCGAGTTCTGGCAACGGAAGGGGACCCTCTCGTTGATCGGTGCGGGAATCAACCACCTGACGGGACCGTACCTCGGTAAAACCGGGAGCGTCTTCCACCACATCCAGCGCGAGGTCGACACGTACGATTCGTTTTCGTACCCGCTTTCCTACCGGCTCTGGCTGTACCGGAACGGGTTCCTCTCGGAATCCGGCGTCCTGTTCGGGCTGACCGAATCGAACGTGGAGTCCTACCTGTCGAGTATCGACATGTACCTTCGAACGCACGAACTCAACGGGCGGGCGTCCGTCGCGACCGAAGACAAGCAGTTGTTTCAACAACTGATCGGGACCCACTACGCGGAGTACCTTCCGACGGTGTACGGCCGGATCGACGGTGGGGACTTCGTCCGGTCGACCGAGTCGGCGGATTCGACGGGACGGTCCCTCGAGGAGCTGGTCGCTGCCGAAGGCAAACTCGTGCTCAAGCCCATCAGGGGAGGCGGCGGCGACGACGTCTACGTGGTCGACGACTCCGCAGCCCTGTCGCAGATTCCGATGCACAACCGCTACGTCGTGACGGAATTCATTCGCCAGCACGAGTACGCCGCGACGATCTTCCCCGATTCGGTCAACACCGTTCGGCTCCTCACGATGATCGACCCGGAGACGAACGAGGCGTTCATCCCCGCTGCGGTGCATCGATTTGGAACGGTCGAGTCCGGTCCGGTCGACAACTGGTCGGCCGGGGGCATGACTGCCGGCATCGATCGGGAAACGGGCGTCCTCGGGCGGGCCGTTACGTATCCGGGAACGCGTGACCGGCTGTGGCACGACGCCCATCCCGACACCGGCGAGCCGATCGCGGGCGTCGAAATACCGGGCTGGAAGCGAGTTCGAGAGGTCGTCCGCGAAATCGCTACGACCTACGGGGACACCCTCAAGTACGTGGGCTGGGACGTCGTCGTCACGGCCGACGAACGGCCCTTCGTCATCATCGAGGGTAACTCGGCGCCGGGGGTGACGACGATTCAACCGCACGTCCCGCTCCTCGCCGACCCGCGCGTGAAGCGATTCTTCCGCCATCACGGGGCCATCTGACGGCTCGTCGGTTCTGCTTGTTCACCAATTCTTGACGCTCGTCGGTTCTGCCCGCTCGCCGATTCCGAGCATTCGTCGGTTCCTGCCGGTTCGCCGATTTCTGCCGATCCGCGCGACTGTTCGACGAACCGGTGTAAGCATTAACGGGCTCACCGGCGTGCATTGTCTGAATGGGACCTGTCGACGCGTCACGGACGGTTCGAACCGGGGACGGAACCACAGCGCGGACGAACGGCGGACAGCGGCTTCCAGAGCGCCAGCACGCGACCGATCCGATCGGGGTACCGGTCCGGTCGGCCCGTCGGTTCCGCTCGAGTGAGCGCCGGGTGACTCGCTGATGTCGACTCGAACGACCGACCCGGGCCTGGTTGCGACGATGCAGCGCCTTACCGCTCCGCTCTATCGTACGGGTGAGAACCTGTATCTGCGCGCACAGCGAGAAGAGATGCTCGAGGCCAGGTCGTTCCTCTCCGAGAGCCAGTGGTGGAGCCGGGATCGGTTACGGCAGTATCAGAACGAGCGGGTGGATTCGCTGACGACCTACGCGTACGAGCACGTCCCTTACTACCGGGAGGTGATGGACGAACACGGCGTGGGGCCGACGGACGTTCGAACGACCGACGATCTGACGCTCCTGCCGATCCTGGATCGGGCGACGCTGCAGGAGCGATACGAGGACTTGCTCTCGACCGAGGTCGATCGCTCGTCGCTGTTGATCCGCGAAACCGGTGGAACCACGGGCGAGCCAGTGAAGGTGGCCGTCGACGACACCCACTACGCCTTCGCCAGAGAGTCGCAGAATCGAGGGTTCGGATACGGCGACTACCGGCCCGGCGAGCCGATCGTCAAGTTGACCGGCGGGTCGGTCCTCGGACCGTCCGACGACACGCTGCTGACGAAGCTCCGGACGTTTTCCGCCGGCACGGTCTTTCTCCCCGCGTTCGAACTCGGCGAGGACAACGTCGACGACTACGTCGACACGATCGCGAAACACCGGGCGACGCACATCCGCGGGTACTCGTCGTCGATCTACCAGCTCGCTCGGCTGGTCGCCGACAGGGACTACACGCTGAACCTGAACGGCGTGTTCCCCACCGCCGACATTCTCTACGACTATCAGCGGGAGTTGATCGAAGAGCAACTCGGCGAGGTGTTCTGTTACTACACCGCGATGGAGGCCAGGGCGATGGCCTACGAGTGTCGAGCGGCCCACGACTTCCACATTTCGGACGAACACGTCTTCCTGGAGGCCCTGAACGGAACGGAGCGGGTCCCACCCGGCCAACCCGGCGAGTTCGCGATCACGACCCTCCAGAACCGTGCGATGCCGCTGATCAGGTATCGAAACGGCGACGCGGGCGTCATCGAGTCCGGCTCCTGTCCGTGTGGCCGAAACTCACGAAGAATAACGACGCTGCACGGCCGAACGACGGACTTCCTGAAGGCGACGGACGGGCGATTGGTGAGTGGTCTGTTCGTCCCGCACGTGTTCAGGAAAACGGACACGATCAAACGAATCCAGGTCTATCAACCGAGCACCGACGAGATCCGACTCAGGGTTGTCGCGGCGGACGACCACCGCGAAGCGGAACTGTCGCACATCGTCGATCGAATCACCGAGTACCTCGGCGACGTCGATTATCGGGTCGAGTACGTCGATTCGATTCCAACCAGTGCGTCCGGGAAGCGGCGGTTCGTCGTCTCCGACGTGGTCGACGACGTCGATTCGGCGATGGTGATAGACTGAACATGTCGTGGGTTGGCCCACGATGCGTCCGGGAGTGACACACGTCGACGTGCGACTGGGCAGCCGCCAGTTGCTAGTCGCTCGTCGACTCGTCGTTTCGATAGAGCACCACGTTCCGGCGCGCCTCGACGGGCGAGAACCCGGCCGTCTCCAGTCGCCGTTTCGTCGCCGTGACGGCGTCCGAACCGGTGATCGCGCCGTGAAATTCGATCAGCAACAGGCGACACGTCGCCGCGAGGACGGACAGTTCCTCGCGGACCAGGTCGACCTCGTTGCCCTCGATGTCGACGACGACCGCACACTCCTCGACGTCGTGACGGCGCGTGAGGGCGTCGAGACTGGTCGCCGGGACTGTGACGGTCTTCGACGAGCGTTTGTAGCGACTGCTGAACTTGTAGTTCGTCGCGAGCGGGAAGTCCACCGCGTCGGCCTCGGGGGCGTACGCGGCGTGTTCGATCGCGTAGTCGAGGTCGTTCAGGGCTCGTGTTCGCTCGAGGATCGGGAGCAACTGCGGATTCGCTTCGACGCCGACGACGGATCCCTCCACGCGATCGGCGGCCAGGGCCGTCAGGTAGCCGATGCCAGCGCCGAGTTCGACGACGTCCATCTCCGTCGGCAGGTACCGTTCGAGGAGCGAGCGTTCCTCCTGCTCGTGGCGCCGTCTGACGATCGAGCCTCGCGTGAAGACGGAGATGGGCGCTCCGTCCACGGCGTAGGTGAGGCCGTCGATCGTCACCGTGCCGTCCGCGACCGCCCCGGCCCAGGCACCGACCACCGGATTCACGACGGAGAGCTGCAGGGCTTCGGTCACTCCGCGACTCCGGGCGATTCGATAGAGCGACCGAACCCGGTGGTGGAGCTGGCTCACGTACTATACTGCTCCGTCTCGTACTGTAAAACCCAGCCGCGCGAACGGGGTCGGTCGTTGATACAATGAGACACGGACAGACGGCGATCGTCTACTTCGTCGCGAAGTCGATCGCGACGGGGATCAGCTTCCTGGCCACCGTCTACTTCGCCCGGATTCTCGGTGCTGAGGTCCTCGGAATGTACGCCCTCGCGCTGGCGGTGATCGCGTGGTCCGAGATCGGCGGGAAGCTCGGGATCCAGAAGGCGATCGTCAAGCGGCTCAGCGAGGACAACGATCCGGGGGCACACCTCGTAGCCGGTGGCCTCCTGATGGCAGGATTCTTCGTCGTGGTCGTGTTCCTGTTGAGCGCCGGCCGAGAGTACGTCGCGTCGTACGTCGGCGCACCCGTAGCCCACCTTATCATCCTTCTCGTCGCCGCCTCGTTGCTGTATCACCTCTCGATCGCCGCCCTCCAGGGCCATCACTTCGTCCACGTCTACGCGATCCTGTCGCCGGCCCGCCTGGCCGGTGCGAGCGCGATCCAATTCGTACTCGTCCTCCTGGGCGCGGGACTGACCGGCCTGCTCGTCGGCTACGGGGTCGGATTCGCACTCGCGGCCGTCGCCGGGTTCGTCTTTCTCCGACCGGCCGTCGCTCGCCCCGCTCGCGAACACTTCGCGAGCATCCTCACCTACGCGAAGTACGCGTGGCTCGGCGCGGTCAGAAACGAGAGCTTCAGGTGGGTGGACGTGACGGTCCTCGGCCTGTTCGTCTCGCAGGGACTGATCGGCGTCTACCTCGTCGCGATTTCCATCGCGGCGTTTCTCAACACGTTCGGTGATGCGATCAGCACGACGCTCTTTCCCGAAATCAGCAGGGAGTCGTCGACGGGCGATCGAGCGGCGGTCGCCTCGCTGGTCGAGGACTCGATCGCCTACGGCGGTGTCTTTCTCATTCCGGGGTTGGTCGGGAGTGTGCTCGTCGGGGATCTCCTCCTGTTGATCTACGGTGCGGAGTTCGTGGTCGGACGGGAGGTGCTGTGGCTGCTGGTGGCCGGGTACCTTGGCTACAGTTATCAGAAGCAGCTGTTGAACGCGGTGAACGCGATCGACCGACCCGACATCGGCTTCCGGATCAACGGCGTCTTCATCGTCTCCAACGTCGCCCTGAACGTCGTGTTGATCGCGGCGATCGGGTGGGTGGGGGCCGCGATCGCGACGGCATTGGCTTCCGTCATTGGGGTCGCGTACGGCCTGTACGCTGCAGATCGCGTCATGGAGTTCGGCCTTCCGGTGGCGGAGATCGGTCGCCAATCCGTCGCCGCGGTCGTCATGGGTGTGGCCGTCTACGGTGCGCGCGTACTCGGAGAGCGGACCGTAGTGGCCGAGTACAACGTGGCGTTCGTCCTGCTACTCGTCGGATTCGGTGGCCTCCTGTACTTCGTGACGCTGGTTTCCGTCTCCGATCGGTTCCGTGGCACGGTGGTCCGTAACGTCCCGTTGGAACTCCCGTTCACCGATCGATGATCGAGGATAGCCGCCGTAATCGGATCCAACACGGTCCGCTGGTCCCACCGGCCGGAATTCCGCTCGAGACCGATACGCCGTCTACTGCCGGCCGACCTAACGACCCGTTCGGCGGGGAAACGATGTCCAATTTATAAGCGGCCGTTCGGCGCTAGAACCCAGGAATGCCACGACACTGGCGCCGCGTCGCCCGTCGTCAGCTCGATCGGCCAGCCGCGACGAACGCGACGCGGTACCTGGCATCCGGTTACGGCGCGTCCCGCTCGGGTCGTCGGGGGCGAGGTGGGCGTCGTCGATGAGCGACGTCCGCGGACGGCGATCGATCGTCTCTGTCGGGAAGGTGCTTGCAGCCGCCCTCGCCGTCGGGTACGCCGCGAACGCCGTCGGCCTCGCGGCGGTGTCCGCACACATCGGCCGAGACACCCTGGTCGCGTTCGGCATCTTTTCCGTCTACGCGCTGGCCTCGCTCGGCCTCCTGGCCGCGGTCGGGTCGGTTACGACTGGGTCGAACTCCCGTCACCGAACTACCGCCACCCTGGGACGGCTCCCGTCGGCGTT
>SLIS01000363.1 GCA_007135505.1 Halovivax sp. | reverse complement strand
TGGACGACCAATCCGATGAGATACCTGGAGATCGCGATTCCGGAGGGGCGTCGACGGGCCGTCCTGAACGTCCTCGACGACGCCGGCATCGAGTACGTCATGAGTGACGAAACGAGCGGGAAGACCTACGGCTCCGTCGTCCGGTTCCCGCTGCCGACGAACGCCGTCGAACCGGTGCTCGACGACCTGGCCGAGGTCGACATCGAGGACGCCCGGGTCGTCGTGGTCAACGCGGAGACGGTCATCTCGCAGGCGTTCGACGACGTGCGCGAGCAGTATGCCCGGGGTGGCGCCAGCGGCGCGCGCACCTCCCGACAGGTGCTGCGGACGAAGGCCGACGAGTTCACGCCCACGCTCTCGATCTACGTCATAATGTTGCTGATCAGCGCCACGGTCGCCACCGCGGGTCTGCTGTCTGACTCTCCCGCGGTCGTCGTGGGGTCGATGGTCATCGCCCCCTTGCTCGGCCCGGCGCTCGCGGCCAGCGTCGGCATCGTCACGGGCGACGACGCGCTCCGACGGGCGGGCTTTCGCTACCAGGTGCTCGGGGTCGGCGTCGTCGTCGCGGCCTCGATCGGCCTCGCCGCCCTCGCCCGGATGGCCGGCCTCGAACCCGCCGGCGTCGACATCGTCCTCGTTGCCGAGCTGCAAGAACGCGTCTCGCCGAACCTCTTCTCGGTGCTGGTCGCCCTGGGCGCCGGCGTCGCCGGCATACTCAGTCTCACCCGCGGTTTCTCCGAGGCGATCGTCGGCGTGATGATCGCGGCCGCGCTCATCCCGCCCGCGGCCGCCGTCGGAATCACCACCGCCTGGGGGATGTACGGGGCAGCGCTGGGCGCGTTCGTCCTCGTGGTCGTCAACCTGCTGTCGATCAACGTCGCGGCGCTCGGAACGCTCTGGATCGCCGGCTACCGCCCGCAGGGCCTCTTCGAGGTCTCGCCGACACGCCGATCGACGATGACCTACGCGACCGTCTTCGGGATCGGTCTGCTCGTGCTCTCGGCGCCGCTCGCCGGAATCACGCTCAACGAGTTCCAGACGACGCAACTGGAAGCGACCGCCGAGGAAGAGGTCGGCGTGATCCTCGACGAGCCCCAGTATGACGCGGTGACCGACGACGAGGTCACGGTGCTACTCGACGACGACTACCCGGTCAGGTCGGTCGAACGGGTCGTCGTGGTCGTCAAAGGGCTCGATCCCGGGCCGGATCTGGAACTGAGCGGCGAGATCCACGAGGCGATCAGTGCCAAGACGGACGACTCCATCGTCGTCGAAGTGCAGTACGTCGTCGCCGACGAACGGGGTGATGCGGCGGGTGAGCGACGAATCGTTCAGACGACGGGTTCTGACGAGTGATGATCCGCGAACCCGGCCGGGGTACCGAACCGAGACGAGACCGGATTCACCCACCTCGTCTCCTGTCGCCTCGACCCACTCTAACCGTCTGCCTCACTCGCTCAGGAACCAGCCGTACATTCGGCCGATCTCCTCGTCGCTAGCCCGCTTCTTGCTCTGGCCGTGGGTCTTGCCTTCCAGGATCTGGCGTTCGATCGCGTTCAGCGTGAGCGAGAACGCGTGGCGGTCGCCGTAGCCGGTGTCGGAGGCGGCGAACAGGCCCTTGTCGGTGTACAGGCGGATCCGGACGTGGATCTGTGGCACGCCGCGGAGCTGCTCTTTGTGCTCGTTGAAGTGAACCTTCGCTTCGAGGACGCGCATAGCACGGTACTTGCGGGCGACGTCGTCGATCCGCTCGGCCATCGCCTCGTGGGACAGCTCGGTCACCACGTCGGTGCCGAACACTTGCACGGACGACTGCTCCTCGTCGGTCCAGGTCAGCGACTCGAGCAGATCGGTCTTGGTGACGATCCCGACGAGCGTCTCCGTGTCGTCGAGGACGACGGACGACGAGGCGCCGTGCTCGAGCATCGTCTGGAGGACCGCATCGAGCGAGTCGTCGGGAGCGGAGGTGCCCACCGTCTCGACCATCACGTTACGTACGGGCAGCCCGAGGAGGTCGGCGCTTTCGCCCTCGCGAGCCCCAAATCCGCCGTGGTCGCCGCCCTGGCTGGTGACGTGGGCTGACGGGTCGCCACCCTGGGAGCGCTCGAGTTCGCGGGTGACGAAATCGAGCACGTCGAAGAGGCTGAGGATCCCGACGACGTCGTTGCTGTGTTCGGTCGCGACGACCGGGAGGTGCTCGATGCGCTCCTTGCGGAAGGTCGCGAGCGCGTTGCCGAGCGTAGTCTCGGGTTCCATGACGACAACGTCCGTCGACGCGACGTCCGAGGCGTCGAGCACCGACAGGTACGGCTGGACGTGTCGGAGGAGGTCGTCGGCGCGGACGACGCCGACGGGTTCGCCGTCGTCCTCGCCGTCCGCGAGGACCGGCAGAACTCTCGTATCGCCGGCGATCATGAGCCGCGCCGTCTCTCGCAGGTCCTCGTGCCGGCCGATCGACGGCACGGGTCTGACGAGCGATTTGGCCTTGCGCGACCCTTTCTCGTGGGACGAGATGACGTCGCGCCGGGTGACGATCCCCTCGAACGTGCCGTCGCTGGTGACGAGCAGGACTTTCCGATGTGAGTCTTCGAACGCCGCGCGGAGCTTCGAAACGGGGGTCGATTCGTCCAACGTCTCGAACGTCTCGTCGACGATCTCGGTTACGTCCATATCGGGTTCTACGCGAACCAGTTACATACCGTCTTCCGGTCGTTCCCGTCGGTCGGGACAGTCACGACGACCGACCGGTCAGTCTCGGGATTTCGCTCGATAACCAGCGTCTTCCGGGCCGGCCGATCGGACGGGACCTCGACGGTGAAGCTGGGCGCGGTCGACATAGCGAATCGACCACGTGAACGGCTATAATGGGGTGGTTCGCGTTTGCGAACCGGACGAAATAGCGTGTGTCGGGGTCGATCCCCCTCGATCGTCGGCTCACTCTCGGACTGTACCCGACCGATCGACGAGGGTACCCGGTTCATCGACCACTACAACCGATCACTCGACGTCACGTACTCTCGATTCCCCGACGAAACGTACTCGCTCGACCGACGGGAAATACTCGCTCGACCGACGAAAATCATCGCCGTCTCAGACGCCCGCTCCGGACGCTTCCTCGGCTTCCTCACGGGCCTCGTCGGGAACGGCCGTCTCGAGGTCTTCGTTGACGTCGTCGATGGACAGCTCGTACTCGTAGTCGAAGGTCTCGCCTCGCTCCGTCATCTCGGCCGTCATCCGACTCTCCGTCATTTGGTAGGTGTCGGCATCGAATATCTCCAGGATCTCTACGTCGCTCCAGTCGGCTGATTGAGCGTCAGCCATCGAGGGATCGTGTTCTTCGACCGCGTCCAGGTAGTCGTCCATCGCGTCGCCGTCGAGTTCCGTCGTCACCACGACGACGTCGTCGCGCTCCTCGACGTGCACGTCGCCGTACTCGTACTGGGCCTCGACGACGGCCAGCTCGTCGTCGACGTCCCAGAACGCCGTCCCGTCCTGTTCGGCTGGCATCCGCAGCCACTCGTCGTCGAGGTCGAAGAAGGCGTCATCCCCGTCGATGTACATGACGAAACTGGATGGTGCCCCCGGAACTACGGCGGCCCCGCTCATGCTGAAGTCCATCTTCATCTGTTCGTTCGCGAGGTCCGCGTTACCGGTTGCCGTCATCCCGACGGACTGTTGGTCCCCCGCCATTTGCATGTCCATTTCGAACGAGAAGCTCTCCAGGTCGGACTCGGCCGCCACGGCCGACTCGACGAACTCGTCGAACTCGTCTTCGGAGTAGTCACCGGTCAGTTCGCCACCGGAAGAGCCATGCAACCGGCGGTCAGCGCCAGCAGGGCGACGATCCCAATAGATAGTAGCAATCGTCGATCCGTCATCGATCGGCCGTTCCTGTCTAGGTGCTATAGTTCTATTGATTGAAAAATCCCCAAAACTGGCGCCAGTTGTCCACCGATTCGATTCCAGTAGTCGGTCGCCAACCGGTCGAAATCCGCTCGGGACGAGCGCCGCTCGTTCCAGTACGTTCCGTGGCGAGTCACTCGATGACCTAACTACTCGTTCAGGTGCGAGCGATAGCCCTTGGGTTCGAATCCGCGTCGGCAAATGATGTCCTGGCGACCGACGGTGATCGCGCTCACCTGGTTATCGTCTTCCATCTCCGAGACGACGTCCTCCAGGCGCCCCGGCGACCAGCCCGTCTTCTCGATGACGGTTTCGCGTTCGACGCGCCCGCCGCGCTTGACGAGCAATCGGAGGACGACGTCCTCGTCGGCGAGATCGCGCTCATCGACGCCGTACTCGACCTGCTCGGCGTAGCTCAACGTCTCCTCCTCGTCCGTTTCCTCCGTCTGCTGGCCCGATCCGGGATCCTCGATCGCGTCCGATCGGATGCGGGCGGATAGCTGGGACCAGAGATTTTTGAGTACCATGTAGTTGGATCACCGTCTAGCCGTTTTGTCGTCCTTCGACGTCCTCCTACCTTGCTGTTATGCTTCCCGGCATATATGTTGGCGGGCAACGACCGGAGTCTGTCGATGTATCCGGACTCCATCATCATAAATGAGTCACCCGCTCGCCCTGACGGGGGGCTCGTCGGTGACCGGTGGGGAGGTTCCGTCGGCGACCTGTTGAGTCGTTCCATCAGTAACCAATGGGGCGGTTTCGGCCCCGTCGTCCAGCGTGCTGGCCGTCACCCAGCAGGTCGGTCGTCGCCCTTGCGCGCCGGTCAGTCCTGGACGCCCCGGGGCGGCTTCGGCGGGTACGTCTCCGCGAGGGTCGCCAACTCGTCGTGTGGGCCGGTGGTGTGCGGGGCGACCAGCGGCGAAACGCTGATCTTCCCCTCGACGACGGCCCGACGGTCCGTTCCGGGCGGGTCCGGAATCGTCTCCGGCTCCATCGACTCCCAGACGCCGTCCTCGACGGTGATCGTCGAGCCGTTTCGGGTGGCGTCCATCTCGTAGCGCTTCGACGGCCGGGTGACTTCCATCGGCGGGTTGGGTCCGCCGTTCATCGGGACGTTGACGTTGAGGTACGAGGACTCGGCGAAGACGTCCGAGGAGAGCGTGTTTTCGACGAGGTACCGCGTCGCTCGCGTCGCCTCGGCGAAGTCGGCCGTCGTCGTCTCGACGTCCTCGAACGCGAGGTCCCCCACCGGGACGTACATCGAGGTGGCGATGGCCGGGACGTCGAAGAACGCCGCCTCAACGGCGGCGCTGATCGTCCCCGATCGGCCGAGGACGTACGCGCCCAGGTTCGCGCCCTCGTTGCAGCCGGCGACGACGAGATCGGGATCCGGCGCGAGCTCTGCGAGCCCGGCCACGACGCAGTCGGCCGGCGTCCCCGTCACCGCGTAGCCGTTCTCGCGTTCCTCGACGCCCACCTCGTTCGAGATCGCGCGGCCGCACGCGCTCTGGTCGGTCGCCGGTGCGACGACGGTGACGTCCGCGATCGCCGAGAGCTCGTCGGCCATCGCCTCGATGCCCGGCTCGTCGATGCCGTCGTCGTTCGTCAACAGGATTGACAGCCGGTCTTCCATACCGGGTGGGTACGTGGCGGACGCGAAAAGGCCATCGGAGTCTCGCGCGAATCGTCGCTCTCGACCGCGAACGTGCCGACCACGAACGCACCGACTCCAGAACGTGCCGACCACGAACGCAACCGCCACCGGACCGTACGCGCTCGCCAGAGTACACGACCGTCACCGTTACGCGCCCGGCCACAACACGCGCGTGCTCGTCACCAGGCCGGATCGACGACCGTCTCCTCGTCTACGACCAGGTTGTACGCCTCCTCGTGGTCGTTCCACAGCGCCAGCGCCGACTCGAACGTGAGGAGGTCGCCGTAGTCGGCCTCGAGCAGCGACCGGTTCAGCGCGGTCTCCTTCGTCACGACGGCGTAGTGGTCGACGGCCTCGCTCCCGTCGGAAATCTTGAAGAGCGGATTCGGGCGATCGGTCTCGGTCCCTCGCGTTCCGTCGTCGGCCTCGCTCAACGAGTGACTGACTTTCGCGGCGACGAGGTCGATCCGACTCGAGACGTGGCGCTCCATGTCGGCCATCTTCGCCCACCGGTCGGCGTCGAGCGTCACCTCGTACTGGCGCGTACCGTCCACCCGGAGGATGCTGTAGGAGAACTGGACGTCGACGTTCACGAACTCCCCGGGCGCGTGATCCGGGTCGGTCGCCGCGCCGTCGAGTCGCGATTGCACGTCCGGTACGGCCAGGTCCGGCCGCACGTCGAACGACCAGCCGCGATCGGTCGGGCGCTCGCCCGGCCAGAGTCTGACCATCGGGCCGTAGACGGTCGCGTCCCGATGGTCGCCGTCGGCTCCGTCGGTTGCGTCGTCGCCGTGGACGGCGTCGTCACCCGCCTCGAGGGCTCGTTCGACGGTCCTGAGGCCGATGCTGGTCTCGCGGTCGGCCGGCGCCATCGCCAGCAGCGAACCGTCCTCGGGGAGAACGTCCAGGTACCGCTGGCAGACGGCGACCGGATCGTCGAGTTCGCTCAGAACGTTACACAGCAGGACGAGGTCGTACTCGCCGTCGTCGGTTCCCGTAGTCGGTTCGAAGGCCTCGGCCGTCGTCCGGTGGACGCTCGCGTGAACGTTCGGTCCCGTTTCCGAAAGCAGCGCCTCGAGGACGTCCGCCGCGGCGCTCGGTTCGACGGCGTGGTACTCGAGGAGGGACTCGTCGGGGAGGTAGTCACAGAGTCCGAGGGCGGGCCCGCCCACGCCGGCCCCGACGTCGAGCACCCGGAGGTGTCGGCCGAGCAATTCCCGCTCGGCCAGGTCGTCCAGGGCGTACTGGACGGCCGCGTAGTAGCCGGGCAGATGGTAGATCGCGTACCCCGCCGCGACGTCCTCGTCGTACGAGACGGGACCGCCCGCGAGGTACTGTGCTTTCGTCCGCCGGAGCGTCGATCGGAGGACGTCGCCCGATGATCCCTCGTGCCAGTTCGGCCCGTAGCGGTCGGCGAGGTACTCGTCGAGCCGGCGCTCGTACCGCTCGGGGAACGCCCGAATGGGTTCCCTGCGCGGGCGAACCGGGTCGTCGGAAACCGGGACGAACGTCCCGTCGTCGCGCTCGACGAGGCCGAGGTTCGGCGCCTCCTCGCGGAGGAGTTGGCGGACCACGGCCGGGTGTGGCTGGCCCTCGACGTACTCGAAGATCTCCTCGGGATCGATCGGCCTGACGTTCCGCAGGTAGCGGGCGTTCGAGCGAACGGCCTCGCGTCGATCGGTCATCGGGTTTCCTCACCTCCGAACAGTGCCTCCGGGTCCCCGAGGTCGTCGATTTCGTCCGCGTCGGTCTCGGCTCGGCGCTCGTTCTCTCGTCGCTATTCGGAG
>SLIS01000100.1 GCA_007135505.1 Halovivax sp. | reverse complement strand
CGAGTGCGCCGAGGACGCCGACCGCGACCATGGCGAGCGCCGCGAGCGCCACCGAACCCGCCGAGCCGACGGCCAGAATGCCGACCCCGTAGCAGATCGAGCCGGCGACGATCGGGATCCGGCGACCGATGCGATCCGAGAGGATCCCCATCGGATACTGCAGGAGGGCGAACGGGGCGAAGAAGCACGCGAGCAGGAGGCCGGTCGCCGCCGGGTCGAGCCCGAAGACGTCCTGGAAGTAAAGCGTCCCGACGAGGGCGAAGAAGCCCGCCGTCGTGCGGTCGACGAAGCCGAACGCGTACGGCAGCGTCAGAATCGGTCGATCGCGGACGCCGTCGAGGACGGCCCGCCAGGTTCGCACCCGACTCGGCGCGCGATCCGGGACGACCGTCACGAGCGCGCCGACGCTCACCAGCAACGCGGCCGCCACGGCCAGCGGAGCGACTGGGTCGACGGCGGTCAACTGCCCGCCGACGGGTGCCCCGAGGGCGGCCCCCAGCCCGATCGCGATGCCCGCGGCGCCCATGTTCTTGCCGTGGCCGCCCTCCAGGTCCATCAGCATCGTCATCGTCAGCGAGAAGGCGCCGATGGTCATCGCACCCTGGAAGACCCGCAATGCGAGCACGCCCTCGAAGGGAATCGTCCCCAGCGTCGGAACGAGGGCGAGGGTGGCGTATCCAGCCGCACCCGCGACGGACGCGACGACGATGAACGGCGTCCGTCGACCGGCGGCGTCGCTGGCGAGGCCCCAGACGCCGACGAACGAGACGTAGGCGGCGAATTCGGCGACGAGGAACCACATGCTCGCGTCGAGTTGCGGCGAAACCGCCCGCTCTTCGGACGGGTCCGCCTCGGCGCCGAGTACCTCGACGAGGTCCGCGATCCCGGGGTAGAGCAACAGCTGCGAGAAGAGGACGGTGAAGATCACGGCCGCGAGGACGACGCGAACGCGAGCCCGGGAAGTCACAGATTCGCGTTGGAACTACCAGCCTATCAAGGCGTCCATTCGGGCACCACGGACCGAGGGACGGCCACGGTGCGCTGGTGCTGGCGAGTGACCGTCTCGCATGCGAGGCGGGTTTTGCCGTTACTGGTGTGCATAAAGTCGTACGAGAATATAATTATAGAGCATGTGTGACGAGCGACCCGCCGGGCAGGAGACCGACGATGCACCGGCCACGAATACCGGAGGCGGTCCGCCCAGAAGCGGCCCGCCCGGAAACGGCCCGCGAGATCGTCGTCAGGACCCGAGACCGGATCGGGACGGAAACAGGGGCGAATCGGTGCCTGGACGCGAGACTAATTCGACGCTGGAACGAGCCAGTCAGGGCGCCCACGCGGGGTACCGACCGGACCCGTCGACCGGCGCGGCGGCGATTCCGATCGTCCAGACGACCGCCTACGCGTTCGACAGCGCCGACGACGCGGCCGCCCGCTACGCCCTCGCTGACGACGGCCACATCTACTCGCGGATCAGCAACCCGACCGTCGCGCGACTCGAGGAGCGATTGGCCACCCTGGCCGGCGGAACGGGGGCCGTCGCGACGGGAAGCGGGATGGCCGCGCTGGATGCGATCACGCTCCCGCTCGCGTCGGCGGGTGACAACGTCGTCTGCTCGACGGACACCTACGGCGGAACGACGGCGTACTTCCGCTCGACGGCCGCCAGACGCGGGATCGAACCGCGATTCGTCCCGACGCTCGATCCGGCGGCCTACGAGGCGGCCATCGACGAGGACACGGCCTTCGTCCACGTCGAAACGATCGGCAATCCGTCGCTCGTCACGCCGGACTTCGAGGCCATCGCGGCCATCGCTCACGACCACGGTGTCCCACTCGTCGTGGACAACACGTTCGCCACGCCGGCGCTCTGTCGGCCACTCGAGCACGGAGCCGACGTCGTCTGGGCCTCGACGACGAAGTGGCTCCACGGCCACGGGACGACCCTCGGCGGCGTCGTGATCGACGGCGGTCGGTTCCCCTGGCACGAACGCGCCGACCGATTCCCCGAACTCGCCGGCGAGAACCCCGCCTACACGGACGTCGACTTCAGCCGGGACTTCTCGCACGCCCCGCTCGCCGCCGCGGTGCGATACCGCTCGCTGCGCAGCCTCGGCAACCAACAGTCGCCCTTCGACTCCTGGCAGACCTTGCAGGGCCTCGAGACACTGTCCCTCCGGATGGACCGTCACTGCGAGAACGCCGCGGTCGTCGCCGACTTCCTGGCCGACCACGACGACGTCGCGTGGGTAACCTACCCCGGTCACGCGGCTCACCCAACCCACGATCACGCGGACCGGTACCTCGACGACTTCGGGGGGATGCTCGCGTTCGGCCTCGACGGAGGTGAACGTAGCGGGGACGAGACCGCCGACAGCCACTCCGGCTTCGAAGCCGGCAAACGCTTCTGCGAGCGCGTCGAACTCGCCTCCTTCCTGGCGAACGTCGGCGACGCGAAGACCCTCGTCGTCCACCCGGCGAGCACCACACACGGCCAGCTCACCACCGACGAGCGAGCGGACGCGGGCGTGTCCCCGGACCTGATTCGCGTCTCGGTCGGGCTCGAGGCGCCCGCGGACCTGCTTTCGGACTTCGACCGGGCGATCCGGCGAGCCACCGGGGGTTCGACGTGAGTCCGAACGCCACCGGCACCGAAGTCCCGACCGAGCGCGCGACGGTCGATCTCGGCGCCTTCACGTTCGCCTGTGGCGAGACCATCCCGTCGCTCGAGGTGACCTACGAGCGCTACGGCGAGTTCACCACTCGCGAGGCGGTCGAAGACGGTGGGGAGGGTCGGGCCGCGACCGACCGAGCGCGATCCCGGAGCAACGTCGTCCTCGTCTGCCACGCGCTCACGGGCAGCGCCCACGTCGCCCGTCGATCGCAAGCCTCGGAAGAGACGACGACCGACGCGGCCGACGGACAGGCCCGCGCCTGGTGGGCGGACACCGTCGGTCCCGGGAAGGCGATCGACACCACCGAGTACGGCGTCGTCTGCGCGAACGTCCCCGGCTCGTGTTACGGCACCACCGGCCCGGCGAGCACCAATCCGGAGACGGGCGAGCCCTACGGAAGCGACTTCCCGCCGGTGACGGTCGGGGACTGGACGCGCTGCCAGCGTCGCCTCCTCGACGAACTCGGCGTCGGCCGACTACACGCCGTCGTCGGCGGGTCGGTCGGTGGAATGAACGCACTCGAGTGGGTCCGGCGCTACCCCGACGACGTCGACCGACTGGTCGCGATCGCGACGGCCGCCCGGCTCGATCCGCAGTGTCTCGCCATCAACGCCATCGCGCGCCGAGCCATCACCACCGACCCCGCCTGGAACGACGGCGACTACTACGACCCGGCCCTGCCCGACCCGGACGACGGGCTCGCGATCGCCCGCCAGCTCGGCCACGTCACCTACCTCTCGAAGGATTCGATGGCCGAGCGATTCGGTCGCCGTTCGGCGGGCCGGGCGGCGAGTGCCGGGCGATTCCCGGCCGATCCGGTCGCGGACGACGTTCCGTACCGCGACGTCGAGGCCTACCTCGACTACAACGGGCGCCAGTTCGTCGATCGATTCGACGCCAACAGTTACTGCTATCTCACCCGGGCGATGGACGAGTTCGACCTCGCCGCGGGCGAGGAGAGCATCGCCGACGCCGTCGGCGCGTTCGCCGGCGAGGCGCTGGTGGTGAGTTTCACCGGCGACTGGCACTTCACCGTCGAGCAGTCGGCCGAACTCGCACGCGCCTTCCGCGAGACGGGGACGCCGGTCGCCCACCACGTCGTCGAGTCGACGCACGGCCACGACGCCTTCCTCGT
Organism: Halovivax sp.; assembly: GCA_007135505.1. Next base: position 3,664 of record SLIS01000100.1, on the reverse strand, counting down.
CGAACCCGACCGCGTCAACCCGCCGCTCGGGGACTTCCTCGCCGACGGCGTCGCGGGTCGAGCGGTGACGGACGCCGGCGGCGACGGCGAATCGAGCACCGGTTCGTCACGGCCACCGGGAAGTGAGTCGAACGGACCTGATTCGTATCAGCAGATTCATAACCGTACCCAAACAGATCGATCCTGATGGAAGAGACGCCGCGATACCGTCACGGCGGCCCCGTTCCGGACGACGACGAGTCCGGAGACGACACCGAATCGACCGACTCGCTCGGCGAGCGGCTGCCCGTCGTCGCCGGACTGGCCGTCGGCACTGGCGCGATCGCGATCACCTACCTCACGACGCTGGTCGCCGTGTTGAGCGTCCGACGCGGGTTGGGGGATCGGCTCGAAGACGAGGAGCTGCCACACCTGGCGATCGAGGCCGCCTGGACGGTGTTGATCAACCTGGGAACCGAACTACAGGCCGACGGCGAGGCGGTGCAGGCGTTCGACCTCACGATGACCTGGAACGTCCTCACGTTCGCCTCCTCGCCCGTCTTCTTACTCGGCACGTTCGGCGTCATCGTCGTCGCCGGCTACGTCGTCGCCGACTACGGACGGCCCGAGACGGTTCCGGAAGCGGTCGTCGCGGCGCTGCTCGTGGTCCCCGTCTACTTCGTGTTCGCCGTGACGGTGGCGACCATCGCGACGTGGTCGCCCACCGGCGAGGAGACGATCGTCGGCCCGTCGTTCTCTGACGCCGCCCTCTACGCCGGCATCCTGGTCCCGGCGCTCTTTGCCGCGATCGGTGGGCTACTCGCCATCGGTCGGCGGACGTGGGTCGAACGTCGCGAGTGAGACGCCGGACGGTTGTAGAAGACGTCGACGTGTGGCGGCGTCGGGCGTGTTTCGGGCGGCAGGCGCACCCGGGCGATTCAATCGGCGCCGTGTCCGTGATCGACGTGGTGGTGATCGACGACGGCGTCGGTCGACTCGAACGGCTGGAACCGCTCCACCGGGTGCGGACCGCGACCGAGTAACTTCTGGCCCCAGCGACCTGCGTCGCGGCCGAGCAGTTGGAGGCGCTCGCGTCTGGTCGGCGTGGGCTGGTCGGGCGTGGGCGAGCGGATAATCGCGATGAGCGACCACATCGCCCCGGCGGCGAACGCGCCGAGTGCGGAGAAGGTCATCCCGAGCGTCGCGAACGTGATACCGTAGACGATACCGATCCCCATCGAGGGAAGACTGGTTCCGAGCGGCACCCGGGCGCTCGCGTCTCGGAGCGTCGGGGCGAGAAAACCGATCGAGAGGCCGCTACCGATCATGAAGACGAAGTCTTGCCACATCATCGAAAGAAACAACTCGATACTGAGTAAATAAGGGCTTCCGTTCGGAAATCGGTCGTTTGCGCGGATGCTTTCGTCGCGTAACCAGTCGTTATCCGAGCGAATTCGAGCGTGCGTAACTTTCCCATACCGCGTGCACCAGTCGCCGAACGTTCCAGGCTGGCGCGTCGAGACGGCCGATTCTCATTCGGCTGGAGACTGATATCGACGTTCGACGGCCGGTAAACGTACGTTACCGGTCGGGTTCGCCGAGACGTGCGGGACCGAGAAAGAGTTCGTGAAGCGTCAGAACGGTAGGGGAACGAGCGCCGAGCCAGTCCAGCATTACCGGCGCCGCATCGTCGAGGCGAGTCAGCGGGCGTCGGCGAGAATACCCTCGTCGACGAGGAGTTCGCGAAGGGCGGCCATCGACGCGACCGTCCGGTCACAGGCCGGTTCCACGGCCGGCTTCGGGTCGAATCCGACCGCCAGCCCGGCCACCTCGAGCATCGGCAGGTCGTTCGCCCCGTCACCGACGGCGACGGTCGCTTCGAGGGCGACGTCCTGAGCGCTCGCCAGATCCGCGAGCGCGTCGTCTTTCGTCCCCTCGATCAACGGCCCCGTCACGTCGCCGGTTAGCTCGCCGCCCGCGATCGGCAGCCGGTTCGCGACGACGTGGTCGACCGCGACGCTCACTCGCTCGAGGGCGGCCTCGACGCCGCGCTGGAATCCGCCCGTGAGGATGGCGGTCGTGACGTCGGCCTCGTTCAGCTCGCGGATCAGCGCCGCCGCGTCCGGTCGGAGTTCGACGGCGCCGTACGCGGCCGCGGCCTCGGATTCGGACAGCCCCTCCAGCAGCGCCGCCCGCTCGCGCAGGCTCGTGGCGTAGTCGAGTTCGTCGTTCATCGCGCGCTCGGTGATCGCGGCCATGTCGTCGGCGACGCCACGGCGCTCGCCGAGCAGGACCGTCATTTCGGACGCTGCGAGCGTCCCGTCGAAGTCGAAGGCGACGAGGGTCATACGCCGGTTTCACGCGGAAGCGGCTTACCTGTTGACGTTCGTGCAACGCCGCTGGCGTGGGTCGAGGGGACATCGGTGGCTTCGAGTCGAGGTCCCGAGCACCCACCGAAAAGCGGGGTCGCCGTTTCGGCGCCGTCGAGCGAAGTTGCCGCCCTCCGGGCACCGCATCGCCCGACGGAGTGGCGTCACAGTTTCACCCACTTCGTTGACGCAACCGTCAACGGAATAGGCCCCTACCTCCTACCCAGCCGTATGGACGCGATCACGCTCGTACAACTCGCCGCGTCCGGCGAGTTCGCTCCGTTGCTCACTGCCGGGGAGTTCTTCCCGGAGGGGATCACCCGATACGCCGTCGGGGGCGTACTGATCGGCCTCGGCGTCTCGATCATCTACCTCGGGACCGCCATCTCGGTCGGCGCGAGTACGTTCCTCGAATCGACGCTCTCGTACGTCTCCGAACAGTCGCGATTCCAGCAGGTTCGCTTCGTCGGGTCGCGCGACTGGCGCGTGCTCTTCACGGCCGGGATCCTCATCGGAGCGGCCGGCTACTGGTTCCTGCTCCTGAATCCGTTCTGGGTCGATGGCGTCGGCGAGGCGGCGTTCACGACCGAGGTCCAGTGGTGGCGACTGCTCGCCGGCGGCTTCCTCGTCGGCGTCGGCACGCGCCTCGGGAAGGGCTGTACGTCGGGCCACGGCGTCTGCGGCGTCGGCTCCGGGTCGAGGACCTCGATCGTAAACGTCGCGACCTTCCTCGTCGTGGCCGTGGGGACCGCGCAGTTCGTCATGGCGCTGGGGGTGACGCCGTAACATGACCGACGACCACCCGCTCTTTGGCCCGCTGATCTTCGTCGGCGGACTCCTGTTCGGCGCCGGCCTCGCCGTGAGTCACATGACCCACCCGGAGGTCGTCCTCGCCTTCCTGCAGTTTTCCGACCTCGGCCTGGCGTTCGTCATGGGTGGCGCCGCAGTCGTCACGATGATCGTCGTCGGTGTGGCCTCGCGCTCGGCGCGAACTGCGCCGCTGACCGGTGTCTCCTACGGTCGCCGACTGAAGTCCATGGACCGTAACGTCCTGGTCGGCGGCACGATCTTCGGCGTCGGCTGGGGCCTCTCGGGCATCTGTCCCGGTGCCGCCTACGCCAGCGTCGGGATCGGCAACTACCCGATCCTCGTCGCGATCGTCGGCATGTTCCTCGGTGCGTACGCGCAGGGCTACTGGCGGTCGGCGCGGGCCGCGGACGGGGCGGACGTGGCGGCTGGCGATTGAGCGAAGCGGTCGATCGGTTCTCGGGATTAGACGGTATTCGATTTCGAACAGCAGGATGTCCGGCCTTTCG
>SLIS01000202.1 GCA_007135505.1 Halovivax sp. | reverse complement strand
GGATTCCGACCTCAAGTACGAGCGGCTTACCGAGGCCGAGTTCGTCGACTGGGGGACCGAGGTCGACCCCGTCAACCCGTACGCGTTCGAGGTCAACACCAGCCACCCGATGGGACAGCTCGTCAACAACGTCCTCGCCCAGGGGATGGACCACGACGAGGCGCTGTCGGCGGTCGCAGACGACCTGCGGGACCTGACGAACGGGTGACCCAACCGTACGCGGGCGAGGGGGAGCTGTGCGGTCGGTCGATTCGACCGAAACAGGTTTTACGGCGGTCGAACGAACGAGGGATATGTGATACCATGACAGGAACGTCGGGTGAGCCGAGAACATGACGCAGACGACGGGTGACTGGAACGTATGATGGCACCGCCGCGTGAACACACGTTCGAACGAGCGGCCGGTCCGAGCGACGGACCACCCGCCGGCCGGAGGGGGACTCGATGGCGGGCGTGAGGGCGGAGATCCGCGAGCGCCTCCCGGTCGACCGGGAGCGACGTGACCGTCTCTACGAGTTCCTCTCCCGGCGCCGCATGATGATCGGGATGACGGTCCTCCCGGTGGCACTGCTGTTCGCGCTGATCCTCGCCTTTCCGATCCTGTGGGCGATCCTCGCGAGCTTTCACGACATCCACGCGTTCGATCCCGAGTGGACCTGGGTCGGACTCGAGAACTACACGGAGTACCTGCTCCAGGACGCGCTGTTCCGGGAGACGCTGTGGCTGTCGGTGTCGTTCGCGGCCGTTTCGGTCGCGATCCACGTGGTGGTCGGCACCGCCGTCGCACTCCTGTTGACCAAGGCCTTTCCGTTCAAGAAGTTCGTGAGCGCCGTGCTCTTTCTCCCGTTTCTCATCCCGACGGCCATCCTCGGGTTCGGGGTCGGCTACATGATGAACTCCACGTTCGGGGTCGTCAACTGGCTGCTCGTCGACCTCGGCATACTCGACACGACGCGGGGCTGGTTCGGTAATCCCGACACGGCCCTCTACGTGGTGGCAATCGTCAACAGCTGGAAGTTCTACGCGCTGGTGACGATCATGGTGTACGCCCGTCTCCAGTCGATTCCGGACGCCCACTACGAGACAGCGAGGATGATGGGTGCGAACGCCTGGGAACGGTTCCGCGACGTGACGCTGCCGAATCTCAAGGGCGTCCTCTTTCTCGTCATCTTGCTGGACAGCATCTGGATGTTCTTCAAGTTCGACATCATCTGGATCCTCACCCAGGAAGGACCGGCCGGCTCGACCCGCATCTCGGTCGTCTACGCCTACGAGATCGCGTTCCAGCAGACGGCGCTCGGCGACGCCGCGGCGATCTCGGTCATCCTCTTCGCGATCGTCGCCGCGGGCGCGCTCGTCTACTTCTACGTCCTGGAACCGGAAGCGGAGGTGCGTGCCGAATGACTCGGCAGGACGACCACGACGGATCGCGTCGGATGATCGGCGGCGAGGGGTCACGTCGAATGACGGGCGGCGACGGGCGTCGATCGGACTCGGCCAGCGGTTCGCGTTCGGAGAGCGACGCACGGGCGAAACCCGACGGCGGAACGGCGACCGTCGACCCGACCGGGGTTGGCGGCGAGTCGAACGCCACGATCATGGATTACCGCGGGTCGATCCCGCTGTGGCGACGGCTGTCGTACCCGCACCGTCGCCTGATCCGCCGGTCGATCCTCTACGTCGCGATCGTCGCACTGACACTGGTCATCCTGTTTCCGGTGCTCTGGATCCTGCTGTCCGCACTCCGGCCGATCGGCGAAATCATCACCAGGAATCCGTCGCTCGTCCCGTCGGAGGTGACGACGTCGCACTTCCGGGAACTCTTCTTCGACTCGCGGTTCCCGATCTACCTGCGCAACACGGTCATCGTGACGACCGGCGTCGTGATCCTCTCGACGACGTTCGCGACGCTTGGCGGCTACGGACTGACCCGGATCGACATCCCCCGCAAGCGGACGTTCGCTCGCGGGGTCCTGTTCACCTACATGTTCCCGCCGGTGTTGCTCGCCATCCCGATGTACATCCTCTGGAGCAACATCGGCCTGCTCAACACCTACGTGGGCCTGATCCTGGCGATCACCGCGCGGGTGTTGCCGTTCTCGCTGTGGCTGATGTGGAAGTTCTTCCTGAACGTGCCGTACTCGCTCGAGGAGTCGGCCCAGATGGCCGGTGCGACGAGGTTCCAGGCGTTCAAAGACGTCGCGCTTCCGATGGCGAAACCCGGGATCATCGCCGTCGCCATCCTCGCCTTCGCGTTCGCGTGGGGCGACTACACGATGGCGCTGATCCTCATGACCGATCTGGACATGTTCGTCATCACGACGGGTATCGAGGCGAGTTTCTTCGCCGGTGGACAGGTCCACTGGGGACTCGTGCTCGCCGGTTCCGCCGTCGCGCTGATTCCCCCGTTGCTATTCGTCTACTTCCTCCAGAAGTACTACATCCACGGTATGAGCGCCGGTGGTGCGCCGTGAGCCGAACCGACCGCGCCACGGAATCGACGACTACGCGGACCCAGCCGGAGGTGACTCCAGTATGACGACAATCGAGATCACGAACCTGCGAAAGGAGTACAGCGTCAAAGGCGGCGTCGAGGTCGCCGTCGACGACATCGACCTCTCGATCGAGGACGGCGAGTTCGTCTCGATCGTCGGCCCCTCGGGCTGTGGGAAGACGACGACGCTCCGCTGTCTCGCCGGGCTCGAGATCCCGACGGCCGGGACGATCGCGTTCGACGGCGTGGACGTGACCGAGGTCCCCGCGAACAAGCGCGATCTGGCCATGATGTTCCAGGACATCGCGCTGTACCCACACATGACCGTCAGGGAGAACATCGCGTACCCGCTGAAGATCGACGGCGTCGAGCGCGAGCGACGCCACGAGACGGCTCACGAAGCCGCCGCCGTCATGCAGATAGAGGAACTGCTGGACAAACATCCCGGCGACCTCTCGGGCGGCCAGCAACAGCGGACCGGCCTCGCACGGACCATCGTCCAGGACCCGATGGCGTTCCTCATGGACGAACCGCTGTCCGACCTCGACGCGCAACTGAAAGTCGAGATGCGTCGCGAGATCCAGCGCGTCCACAAGCGCCTCGGCAAGCCGACGATCTACGTCACCCACGATCAGGAGGAGGCGCTGACGATGTCCGACCGCGTCGTGGTGCTCAACGACGGCCGGATCGAGCAGGTCGGAACGACCGGCGAGGTGTACAACCGACCGGCCAACACCTTCGTGGCGACGTTCATCGGCAACCCGAGCATCAACTACCTCGACGGGACGGTCGAGGGCGTGGACGGCGATCGGGCGACGGTGTCGGTCCACGACGCGCAGTTCCAGCTCCGCGTGGACCGGGCGGACCCGCTCGAGACCGGGACGTCGGTCACCGTCGGCATCCGTCCCCAACACATCACCGTGACGAACGACGCCGACGAGGGCCACTTCACCGGGGAACTCTCCCTGTTCGAACCCGTCGACGATCGGGCCCACACGACGATCGACGGCCCCGACGGCGAGCTCCGCGCCGTAACGGACGCGAACGCCAAACTGCGCGAACTCGACGCCGTCGGACTCGTCGTCGACGAATCCAACGTGTTGCTGTTCGACGACGACTCCGGCGAGTTGCTCGGGCGCTCCGGCGAGACCGAGGCCGTCTCGAAACGGCAGTGAGCCGGCCCACGAACGCCCCGACCGTTGGCGCAGCGATCGGCACGGGTCGGCGCCGAAGGCGTCGAGGGCGATTTCGACCCCGACGGCGAGTGCTGGTGACGTTTTTCGCTGGATCGACGCCGGTCTGTCAACGCGTCCGTGGCCGAGCGGCATCGCGGCAGGGTGCGTCGACACGGACTGCCCGTTCGATCTCCGTCCGGACCCGGAGCGGCTCCGGGCCTGGAGCGGTCGTCCGGACCCGCACCCGGCGGAGGGGCCGGCCAGCATCCCGCTTACCTACGCTATATCCCTAGTAGCCATTAGAAGTAATTACTCATATCGCGGATCGATGCGTATGCGTGAATGAAATGGGTGGCGTGGGCTGTGCCCTCCTCGGATCGGGAGAAGAAGTGGTCGCCGGCTTCGGTGATCGATCCAGGCACCCACGCCCACTCGCGCTGGGCCGGTGATTCGACGACAGGGCGCGTTCCCCGCGGAAACCACGCGGCCCGGGACGCAACGTGGAGGCGTTTTGGGCTACCCGGTACGGACTACTGTGGGATCCATCTCCCTTCGCTTTTTGTGACGGTCTCGCGGAACGCGTCACGATCGTCGGGATCGGTCCCAGTGGCCGTGCGATGCGGTTTTTGATAGCGCAAGCCGGCTTCTTTCAGCAGCCGCCGGCAGCTTGGGATCGAGTACTCGACACCGTACGTCTCAGTAAGATACGTGCGTACGAGTTTCGGTGTCCACGTCGGCGCGTCGTATCCGACCTCGGTCGGTGGCTCGTGGACCGTTTCTTCGAACGCTTCCCGTTCGGCTTCGGCGAGTTTGCGCGGTCTCCCGGATCGATGCGCATCTTCGACGGTCTCCTCGAGCGCTTCGGCGTCGAGCCGTTTGAGCCAGCTGTATATCGTCCGGCGTTCGACGTCGTACCACTCGGCGAGTTCGGTCTGTGTGACGCCATTTTTGTATGCGATGGCGGCTATCAGTCGTTGCGTCGGTTTCGTTCCCTCGACAGCGTCGAGTGCCTCCTGAAGCTCCTCGACGGAGATATCTTCAAGATGATCCATTGGTGGTCACTAGCTGTGTGAGTAGAAAATTCTAACGGGTTCTACCGTCCGTGGCCATCAGTTGACGGAGAGTTGTGGGATGCGTCTCGCCTTCGCCGTCAATTTCGAGCGCGGAATAGCCCCTCGATCGGCGTTCTCGTGACAGTCGGACAGGGCGCCACGAGATTCGACGGTTCGTTGGGTCCGCCTTCGCGACGTGGCGTGATGTGGTGAATCTCGAGGAAGCCGAACGGCTCCTCACACCCCTCACAGTGCTGGCCCGCCCGACGGCAAATACGACGAATACGCTGCCGAGAAGACCGATGGCGCGTCTCGCACCAACAGGGGACAGCAGGGGTCTCCGAGATACCGTTGGCTCTTTTGTGAGAGGTTTGCAGTATGAGCCTTTCGTTTGTAACAACCACCCGTTGTTTGGTCGCTCTGTAGCTCTGATAGTTGGATGCGTGGTTGTACTGCATTCGCACACTGCGTTCAGCGCTCACTAATCGAACTACTATCGGAACCGACGTGACCGACTCGGAGGATGGATTTATCACTACCACACGTTGCTCGGCCAAGCAAAATGGGCTGGCGCTCTACAGGGGCTTGGCGTAGATATCTGTCTCGTAGGTGACCGCTCCAACGTCGAACGTTCCCTGATTTATTCGCTCGAAATTGTGGGCCTCATAAAACCGTTTACCGATCTCGTTCGCCCTGAGAACCCCAAGCTGGATGCGGGCCAGTTCGTCGGGGAGTCGACTAAGTCCTTCCTCGAGTAGCGCAGTTCCGATACCCTCATTCCAAGCGGTAGGGTGGATATACAACGACTTTAGATACGCGTCGTCGTCATCAATATGATCCGGGAGGGAGTCGTGGTGTAGGAGTTGAAGAAAGCCGACGATCGAAGACTCCCGCTCGGCAACAAGATAGATGACGGAATCGACGGCTGCCGTCTCTGTAAGCGTTGCACGCAACGGCTCGATTCGGGAGTCGTCATCGACCATCTCGAGCAGGGCGTCGTCCGCAAGAACGTCCTCGTAGGCTGCTCGACAGGACGCCACGGAAACCCGATGAATCGCCCCCGCGTCTGTCGGTGCGGCCGACCGAATGTGCATGTGTGTCACGTACATTCCACTCTGACAAAAAATTCGCTCTCTCCGGTGGCTCCGTGAGAACGTACGTGCTGTTGTCGGAATCAGCACGGTCGATACAAGCGTAGGCTCAGACCGTTCCGCTACGGGAGATATGCGCCCTATCTTGCACGCTTCGTATGATCTATTCCGAGACTGGCAGAAAATACGTGCGAGATACAGAGGAAGGGTGCAGCACGGCGGCTTCGTTCGTTTCACGTTGAAGCCAGCGAATCAGCCGGTCAGTAGACATGCGCACCGATCGGACGTGATCGAATTGCTCAAATCCCTCTTTGAGTCTGGAGAACAGATTTACGTAACCCTATAAACCGTTGAGCTATGAGACGCCGAAGGGTCCTAACTGGTGTCGGGTCCGTTCTCACTGTCCCTCTGGTCGGTTGTCTCAACGAGAGTCGGGCATCAGAACAGGGAGATGATGAAGACGGCGAACCTACCGACACCGTGAACGATCCCGAAGCCTTGATAGAATCGTATGAAGACGAGGCTGATCCGCTCGCATTCGAGACGTTGCAACTCGGTGGCTGCGGTAGCAGAACGATACTCCCGAGCGGGATCTGTTCTGACGATCCCGACCCGCTGGAACGAGTCGCGGAAACGGACTATTTCGAATCGACCGATCCATACGTTTACGGCTTCGTTCTCGGCTCGGCGAAGGATACAGAGCAGATCAACGAAGCGGTCCTGAACGATCTTGGTATAGCTGGCGGCTCTCTGGCGGATACATACGATCGCCCGAGCACGTTTATCGAGGACACGGACTTCGGAACCGATTACCTTCTGCTCATCCAATCGTTTTTCCCGTCGACCCCTGCCGAACTTGCCGTTAGATTCGCCGGCGATCTCACCGATAACGAAACTTATGTCGGAATGAGTATGACAGCGGGTGTATTAGAAGAAATAACGCAACTGACAACCCTACTACGTGCTAAAAAGAGCACTACACCGGAAACTATTATCATTGGACAAATCCTTGACCGCGAAGCATCGGACGGGGAGGATTACGCCGCCTACGCTAACGAAAGCAAGTAGCTGCCATCCACTCGTTCAACAGGAGTGACCAATCCGAGCGGCCCTATTCTGGTGAATCTCTCGTGCCACATTCGCGCCCGCACCGAGCAGTCAGTTCGCCACGAATGTCCGGTCAACCCACGGGCGTCGGCCCCGGCCAACCGCCCCGACTGCGGTCGTGTGAGCAGGACGGCCCGTCGATTCAGTTTGCGAGGAGTACGGTCGCTCCCCACGTATCCACACTCGCCTGTTTCGTTCAGTGCAGGGAATCTATGCAGCGCATCGAAGCCGTTAGTTTCACTCACGTAGTGCGGAACCAACCAAACATACGTATGTCTATATAGATATCTTCGGTGCATTTAACAGAATAAACTTCGAAAACCATCTAAATGAGTACGGCAGTTTGGGAGCTAGTTCGTCATGTGTCGGTTGGTAGTCTATTAACAATCGGCATTGGACTCTTTCTAACGTGTTTTAGCGTCTATCACCTCTATGCTGAATGCAGAGTATTATTGTTCAATGAACCGTCGCCCGTGACGTTTCCGGATGAGCCGGACACCCTCAGTGCAGGCCGTCGAGCGTTCGCTTTGATAGGCAGTATTCTCCTGCTTCCAATTGGCCTTGCTTTCGTATATATGGGGCTTTTTGATATCT
>SLIS01000407.1 GCA_007135505.1 Halovivax sp. | reverse complement strand
GGTTGTCTTCCCGGACCGAATTGCCGTCGCGATCCACGATATCGATATCCATACCGAGCCCCGGTCCGCCCAGCGTACACGGCTTCAGCGGCTGGTTCGGCATCGGCATCAGGAAGCAGCCACAGATCTCGGTCCCGCCGGAGATGTTGACGATCGGGCACCGCTCGTTCCCGACGTGCTCGTAGAACCACAGCCACGATTCCGGATCCCAGGGTTCGCCCGTCGAACCGAGGATCCGCAGGGAGGAGAGGTCGTGATCGTCGACCCACTCGTCACCGTGCTTGCGAAGCGCGCGAATCGCCGTCGGCGAGATGCCAAACTGGGTCAATTCGTGGCGGTCGATCATGTCCCAGAACCGGTCGGGTTCGGGGTAGTCGGGTGCGCCCTCGTACATGAAGACGGTGCCGCCGAACGTGTGGACGCCGATGAGCGTCCACGGTCCCATCATCCAGCCGATGTCGGAGACCCAGAAGAATCGGTCGTCCGGCTTCAGGTCGAAACCGAAGTACAGCTCCTTCGCACACTGAAGTTGGACGCCGGCGTGCGTGTGGACGATCCCCTTCGGCTTGCCCGTCGTGCCGGAGGAGTACAGCAGCATCGATTCCTGGGCCGACGGCAGGGACGTCGTTTCGTAGGCGTCGTCCTGCGTGGCCACCGCCTCGTCCCACCACTCGTCGCGCTCGTCGTTCCAGGGGACGTCGCTATCGCCCTCGTGCGTACCGAATCGATCGAAGACGATCGTGTGTTCGACGTGGCCCGCCTGGTCGATCGCATCGTCCGCAGCGCCTTTCAGGTAGATCGGTTCGCCGCGGCGGTAGAAGCCGTCGCCGGTAAAAAGCACTCGACACTCCGCGTCCTCGATCCGGGTCGCGGTCGCATCGACGCCAAACCCGGAGAAGATGGGAACGGCGATCGAACCGACCTTGAAACAGCCATAGAGGATCGCGGTGACCTCGGGCACCATCGGCATGTAGAGCCCGACCGTGTCACCGACGCCGATCCCGCGCGCTTCGAGCGCGTTCGCGACCCTGTTCGACTGTCGCTCGAGTTCGGCGTAGGTGACCTCCCTGCCCTCGCCGTCCTCGCCCTCCCAGCTGATGGCCACGTCGTCGGCGGCGTCGCCCGACGCGTGGCGGTCCACGACGTTGTGAGCGATGTTGAGCCGGCCTCCGGGGTACCAGTCGGTGAACTGCGGTCCCTCGTCGTCGCGTACCGCGTCGTACGGTTCGTCGAATTCGACGTCGAGGTACGTGACCAGCTCGTCCCAGAACCACTCGAGACCGGACGCCTCGACCCCGTCGACGTCGGTGGTCGTTCGCTCGATCAGCTCGTCGTAATCGTCGATGTCGTACGCGTCCATGAACCCCCTGACGTTCGTCGACTCGGCAAACGCCGCCGACGGTTCGTGGACCACCTCGTCGATGTACTCGCCCGTCATTGTACTCGTCGAGTGCGTTTCACACACACCCCGAAGAAATTTGCCATCGATTGTCGTACCTCGTCGGTCGTTCAGCCCGCTCGCACCAGCGACATCGATTGGAGGCCCGCGCCGGTCGGCGACCTGCGGAGACCTGACAGGCCCCAAAGGGCTAATTGGCCGGGCCGCTTACTCACACTCATGTACGTACGGGACGCAAAGAACCGGGAAGAGGTCTGGTTACTCGACCGGATCGAGGAGATGAACCTCGACGATACGGCGTTCCGATCGCGGGACTACGTCGTCGCCATCGACGAACTTACGAACGCCAAGGCCGGGTTCGGGCGCATTCGAATCCACCGTCAGGAAGAAGGTCCTCCGGTCTGCGAACTGACCAGCATCGGCGTCCTTCCGGAGTGGCGCGGGCAGGGCGTCGGTGCCCACGTCGTCGAACGCCTGATCGAGTACGCCAGGGACCAGGACTTCGAGCACGTCTACGCGTTGACGGGCTCTGGCGCGTACCTGGCCCACTTCGGCTTTACGCAGATTGACACCGACGCCTTACCGCCGGCGCTCGCCCGGCGACTGGCCGAAAAACGCGACGGTATCGACCCCGATGCGGTTCCGATGCGCGTCGACGTCGATCGATTCAGCGTCCCGGACCGCCTGCGCGAGGCGTTCAAGCGCGCCGGTGAACGGGACACGGAACCGGCCGACGACACGTCTGCCGAGGAATTCGGAATCGATCCGGAGACGGCCACGTACAAGTACGATACCGGTAGGTAGACGATACCGGAAAATAAGCGAAAGTTCGGTTTCCGACACGCTGTCGGTACCGCTGGTTCCGTCTAATTGTCACGACGGCGACATGGTTCGTTCGAGCAGTCCGTCACGAACAACCTCGTCGGTCATCACGAATCGCATCGTCGGCCGTAACGAATCGCTTCATCGGTCGTAGCGAACCGCCTCGAACGTCGCACGCATTCGTCTCCCGCGACCCGTTCGCGCCACACGCCATTCACGGACGAGCGCGTTTCTCAACTTTCAAGCCGTGGGCGCCCGAGTATCCGCGTAATGTTCGATGCCGACGACCTCGAGTCCATCCGTGCCGAACGCGAAGCGTGGCACGAGGAGACGGTCGAGCCGGTCGTAGACCGATTCGGCGAGCGCAAGGAGCAGTTCACGACGGACACGAACGGGCAGGAAGTCGACCGACTCTACACCCCGGTGGACGTGGCCGATCTCGACTACGAGAAGGATCTCGGGTTCCCGGGCGAGCCGCCGTATACGCGGGGCGTGTACTCCACCGGCTACCGCGGTCGGCTGTGGACCATGCGTCAATACGCCGGGTTCTCGACGCCGGAGGACACGAACGAGCGCTATCACTACCTGCTCGATCAGGGACAGACGGGTCTCTCGATGGCGTTCGACTTACCGACGCAGATGGGCTACGACTCCGACGCCGACATGGCCGCCGGCGAGGTCGGGAAGGCCGGCGTCGCGATCGACTCGCTCGAGGACATGCTCACGGTCTTCGACGGCATCCCGCTGGACGAGGTCTCCACGTCGATGACGATCAACGCACCCGCCGCCGTCTTGCTCGCCATGTACATCGCGGTGGGCGACCGCCAAGGCGTCGATCGGACGGCGTTGCGCGGGACGATCCAGAACGACCTCCTGAAGGAGTACATCGCGAGAAACACGTACATCTATCCTCCCGAACCCTCGATGCGGATCATCACGGACATCTTCGAGTTCTGTGCCGCCGAGACGCCAAACTTCAACACGATCTCCATCTCCGGCTATCATATCCGCGAGGCCGGCTCGACTGCCGCCCAGGAACTCGCGTTCACGCTCGGCAACGGGATCGAGTACGTCGAGGCGGCGGTCGAGGCCGGTCTGGACGTCGACGAGTTTGCGCCACAGCTTTCCTTCTTCTTCAACGGTCACAACAATATCTTCGAGGAAGTCGCGAAGTTCCGCGCCGCCCGCCGAATGTGGCACGACATCATGGACGAGCGATTCGACGCGGAAAATCCGAAGTCCAAGCAGCTCAAGTTCCACACGCAGACGGCGGGGTCGATGCTCACCGCCCAGCAGATCGAGAACAACGTCGTTCGCGTGGCCTACCAGGCGCTGGCGGCCGTTCTCGGCGGCACGCAGAGCCTGCACACGAACGGCAAGGACGAGGCGCTCGCCCTCCCGACCGAGGAGTCGGTCCGAACCGCACTCCGAACGCAGCAGATCCTCGCGCACGAGTCGGGCGCCGCGGACACGATCGACCCGCTTGCTGGCAGTTACTACGTCGAGAGCCTGACCGACGAGGTCGAGGCCGATGCCTACGACATCCTCGGCGAAGTCGACGACCGTGGCGGCATGCTCGAGGCCGTGGAATCGCAGTGGGTCCAGCGTCAGATCCAGGACACCGCGTTCGACCGACAGAAGGAGATCGAATCGAACGAGCGGATCATCGTCGGCGTCAACGAGTTCGAGGTGGCTGAAGAACAGGAGATGGACGTCCAGGAAGTCACCGAGGAAGACCAGCGACGTCAGATCGAGCGCCTGGAGACGACCCGAGCGGAGCGCGACGACGAGGCGGTCGACGCCGCACTGGCGGCACTCAGAGACGCCGCACGCGGTGACGACAACCTCATGCCGTGCATCATCGACGCGGTGAAGGCGTACGGCACCGTCGGTGAGATCTGTAACGTCCTCCGCGACGAGTTCGGCGAGTTCCGGGGCGGCGGCGCGGTGTAAGCCCCGAGGGGAACGCAACTCCCGCGGCACATCGTCGGCTGGTTCCGTCGACGTCAGTCGTCGGCGCCGATCGGCCGGTGTTCGCCGGTGTCACTCGTCTGTGCCGTCCACAGGTCCGCGTAGGTCCCCGCTTCGTCGACGAGTTCCTCGTGGGTTCCGGCCTCGATCACTTCGCCGTCCTCCATGACGACGATTCGATCGGCGTCCTGGATCGTCGACAGCCGGTGGGCGATGACGAACGCGGTCCGGTCCGCGGTGAGGTCGTCCAGGTTCCGTTGAATGAGCGTCTCCGTCTCGGTGTCGACGTCGCTGGTCGCCTCGTCCAGGACGATCACGTCGGGGTC
Source organism: Halovivax sp. (assembly GCA_007135505.1). The sequence goes on along the minus strand of SLIS01000407.1, from coordinate 3,134 downwards.
GTTGAGGATCGTCCGGGCGATCGAGACGCGCTGGCGCTGTCCGCCGGAGAGCTTGACGCCGCGCTCGCCAACCATCGTGTCGTAAGCCGCCGGCAATTCCTGGATGAACCGATCGGCGCCGGCCGCGATAGCCGCCTCCCGGATCCGACGGTCGACCTCGTCGGGTATCGAATCCCCGGCCTCGAGGACCGTCCGGAAGAGATCGCTGTCGCCGTAGGCCACGTTCTCCCGGATCGTGCCCGAGAACATGTACGGATCCTGCTCCACGACGCCGATTCGGTCTCGCAGCGTCTGCAGCGAGTACTCGCGGACGTCGGTACCGTCGATCCGAACGCTGCCTGACTCGACGTCGTAGAAGCGCATCGGGAGCTTCAGCAGGGTCGACTTTCCGGAACCGCTGGTCCCAGCGAAGCCGACGGTCTCTCCCGCTTCGATCTCGAGGTCGACGCCGTCGAGGATTCGCTCGCCGGATTCGGTGTACCGGAAGTCGACGTCGTCGAAGGTGACGTCGCCGTCGAGCGAGTCGGGCGTTCGCGGATCGTCCGGCGACTGGACGTCGGCCTCGGTCGCGAGAACACCGAAGACGCGCTCGGCGCTGGACTTGGCCTTCTGGTAGTTGTTCGCCGTCTTGCCGATCCGGGTCATGGGGCCGTCGAGTTCGCGGAGGTACATGAAGAACACGACGAACGTGCCGGCCGTCAGCCCGCCGGCGGTGATCGCCGAGTGACCACCGAGGACGAGGATGGCGACGAACATCCCGCCGACGATGAGTCTGAGGGAGGCAAAGAATGCCTTGCGGACCGTGATAGCGTCGATCTTCTCGTCTCGGTACCCTTGGCTCTGCGTCGCGACCCGATCGTTCTCGACGTCGTAGCGGTCGAAGGACTTCACGATCGCCGCCCCACCGAGGTTGTTCGACAGGCGGGTGTTCAGCCGGGCGACGAGCTCGCGAATGCGCTTGTACTTCGGCTCGATCCAGATGATGAACTTCGCCGTGACGAATGCGATGATCGGTACCGGGGCCAGCACGATGAGTCCGAGCCAGGGGGCGGTGTAGAACATGTAGCCGCCGACCAGTGCGAAGATCATGACCGCCTCCGTGATCTGGCGCAGTTCGTTGTTGAAGAACTCCTCTAACCGATTGACGTCGCTGTTCAAGATCGCCATCATCCCGCCGGTCTGGTGGTCGTTGAAGAACGACAGCGACAGCCGTTGCATGTGGTCGTACGTGTCGAGCCGGAGGTCGTGCTGCAGGCGCTGGGCGGTCGTCTGGAAGAAGTAGCGGGCACCGAAGTGCGTGATCGCCTGGATCACGTACGCACCGATCGTGAGTGCACCAAGGTAGTACAGTAGCCCCAACCGGTCGCCGACCTGGTCCTCGGGAACCGGTTCGGTCGGGACGAGGCCGGTCGCCGCGAGGAGTTGATCGGTACCGCCCGTCTGGGTGATCACCAGATCGATCGCCGCCGCGAGCATCAGCGCGGGAAACAGCCGCGCCGCTCGGTTGATCATCGTCGAGAGGAAGCCGACCGTGAGGGGTATCCAGTACGGCGTGGCGTACCTGACCAGCTTCCCCATCGGATTGCCGTCTATTTCCTCCCGGATGTCCTCGAAGCTCCCGTGCGGATCGGACCCAGCCATGCCGTGAGTAGCGCCGTTCTCGGCCGCGCCTGAAAAGGGGCGCAGAACCGGTAACGCTCACCTCCTCTCGGGCGCCGTGACGGTCGTCGGACCGGGACGTACCACCTCGTCGAACCGGGACCGATCGTCGTTCGAGGACGACGCCAGAGCGCAACACTCTCGCCCTCTCCCCACACACCGTAAGCCACCATGCGCTTCGACCACGCCGGAATCGCGACCGCGGACGCGGCCGCCCTGACCACGCTGTTCGACGAGCTCTGTGGATTCGAGGTGGCCCACGAGGAGACGTTCGACGGACTGCGCGTCGTCTTCCTGGACGTCGGAAACGGGTACCTGGAACTGCTGGAACCACTGGGGGACGGTACGATTTCCCGCTATCTCGACGAGCACGGCCCTGGTATCCACCACCTGGCGTTCGAGACGGGCGACGTCGAGACAGCGCTCGAACGCGCCCAGGAGCTCGACATCTCGCTCGTGGATGAGGAGCCACGACCGGGGGCGTGGGGCCACGAGGTCGCGTTCTTACACCCGAAGGACACCGGCGGCGTCCTCGTCGAGTTCGTCGAGCACTGACGACTGTCGGCGGCGGGATCGTTGCGTGGCCAGCCCGCACCGATTTGCTATTGCATAGAGCCAAATGGCGGGCCTTCGAGTGTGTACGCGATGGCTCCAGCCACGATCCCGAACGACTATCTGGACCTGTTCGAGAAACGTACGTTCGCTCACGTCGCCACGCTCACCGACGAGGACGAACCGCACGTCACGCCCGTCTGGATCGACTACGACGCGGAGCGAAACCGGGTGCTCGTCAACACCGAACGTGGCCGACGGAAGGAGCGGAACGTGGCCGAAAATCCCTCGGTTGGTCTCAGTATGCTCGATCCCGACGATCCGTACCGCTACCTCTCGATCATCGGCGAGGTGACCGCGATCACGACCGAGGGGGCTCGCGACCACGCGGACGAACTCGCCGGCCGGTACACCGGAACACCGGAGTATCCGAGCGAGATTCGGACCGAGCGTGTAATACTCGAAATACGGCCGATTGAAGTCCTCTGAGCGGCGAACGCTTCGCGAGCACATCCTCCAGGGAGTCGACCTAGCCGAAGTTCTCGATCCGGGCGTCGTCCGGGTCACCGCCGGCAGCCTCGATGGCGTCGGCCACCGTCCGAACGAAGTCGCTGAACCCGAACGCGTAGAGCTGCCCGTCGTCGACGTGCTCGGTGATGGCCTCGCGAAGGTCCTCGGCGTCTCCGGTGTCGAGGAGCGATACGGGTACACCGTCCGCGGCGAGTGCGTTCAGCCGCGTTTCGTGTGCCGGTTCGTTGTCCCGATAGATCACGGCCGCTTCGTGGCCGCTCTCGCGTGCCGCTTCGGCGATCGCTACGGCCGGGCCGACGCCCGGACCGCCCGCGATCGCAACCACGTCGCGGTCGCGCTCGTAGGCGATTTCGCCGAACGGCCCCTCGACGTCGATCGTGTCGCCGCGCTCG
>SLIS01000171.1 GCA_007135505.1 Halovivax sp. | reverse complement strand
GATCGGACGGAACTCGATCCGGGCGTTCGCGGCCGACCGCGAGGCGCCGTCGAAGACCGGGCGGACCCACCGCCAATATGTGCCGTGCGTGCGACGGAGGTGGGCGATTCGATCGTCGTAGCGACCGAGTTTCTCGACGGGCATCGGGACCACCGCGTCGTCGCTGGCGATGCGGTCGACCGCTTCGCCGGTCGAGGACAGGTCCCTCGGGAACCGCACCTTCCCCGGTTCTTCGCTTTTCGCGTTGAGAACGGTCTCGAAGACGCTGATGCGGTGCTCCATCCACCCCTCTTCGAGCACCGTCGTAGCCGTCGTCCCGTCCTCGTAGCAATCCGACGGGAAGAACGGCGAGTTCGCCCCCAGTGCGAGCAGCGGGCCGGCGATTCGGAGTGCGTAGTTGAAGTACGCCGGGAGGTCAGGGGCGTGTGGAACCTGGTAGTGGGGCTGGATCGACGTGATCAGGCTCTCGGGCATCACGGTGTCGGCCTGGATCGTGACGTGTGGGGCGTCGACACGCATTCCCGCCGCTGCGGCCCGGTCGGTGTTCGCCATCGCGTGATAGCGCGCCGAGTCGCTCATATTCGCGGCGATTCGGATCGATCGGTCCTCGCCCTCGATGTCGACCGCTCGTTCGACGCTCTCGGTGAGGTAGTCCGTGGCGGTCTCACCCGCCGGAGGAATCGACCACATGCCGTCGCTTACGAGGCGCATGTTCTCCGTATTCGTCACGGAGAGGGCAGTCTCCAGTCGGGCTTTGACCTCGGATTCCTGTGCCTGAAGGCCGTGGGCGGACAGCGGTTGCGGACTGGTCGTCATCTCCGCGTTGTGCAGGCCGAGTTCCTTCTCGAACCCGATCAGCTCGAGCAGGCGTCGTGGCACGCGAACCAGCGACGCGCCATCGGCGTCGACAGCGTAGAACTCGTACTCGAGGCCAACAATCGCTTGCGGATTGTCGAAGACGCCGTCCGCCAGTGCCCCCTTGAGGTCGTCGGCCTCGGAGCGAACCGCCTCCTGGTAGGCAACCGGGTCGACCGCGAGTACGTCGGCTGTCCGCGAGACGAGGTCCGAATCGTGCATGCCGGCCATGCGGGAGGCAACGCCTTTAAAGGTGGTCACTGAAACCGAGGCGGGTTCGCTCACCGACGCCGTAATAGCCACCGCTCGACGACGACGGCGGAAACGAAGGCATAAATCGGTCCGCCGACACCCCACACGCATGGACGCATACGAGCTGATCACCCGGAACGCCGAAGAGGTGGTCACCGAGGACGAGGTGCGCGAACTGGCCGAGGATCCCGAGGGGACGCGCGTCTACGTCGGATACGAGCCCTCGGGCGTGCTCCACATCGGTCACCTGCTGACGGCAAACAAGCTCATCGACTGTCAGGAAGCGGGCATGGACGTCGTCGTCCTGCTCGCCGACGTCCACGCGTACCTCAACGGAAAGGGAACGTTCGAGGAGATTCGCGAGACCGCCGAACGAATGCGAGCGCAATTTGTGGCCTACGGTCTCGACGAGAAGCAGACCGAGTTCGTCTACGGCTCCGAGTACCAGCTCGCGGAGGAGTACACCCTCGACTTGCACGAACTCGAACTCTCGACGACGCTCAACCGGGCCCAGCGGGCAATGGCTGAGATTCAGTCCGGTGAGACGGCGAAGGTGAGCCACGTCGTCTATCCGCTGATGCAGGCACTCGACATCGAGTACCTCGACGTCGACATCGCAATTGGGGGGTTAGACCAGCGAAAGGTCCACATGCTCGCCCGCGAGGGGCTGCCGGAACTCGACTACGACGTGCGTCCCGCCATCCACACCCCTATCATCGCCGATCTGACGACCGGCGAGGGCAAGATGTCCTCGAGCGAGGGCGTCACCGTCTCGATGGAAGATTCGGCTGCGGAGCTCGAAGAGAAGGTAAACAGCGCCTTCTGTCCACCGGAGCGCGATCCGGAGGGTGACCTCGAGAATCCGGTTCTCGAGCTGTTCGAGTACCACGTCTTCCCCCGATTCGAGTCGGTGACCGTCGAGCGCCCGGACGAGTACGGCGGCGACGTCATCTACGAGGAGTACGACCGCCTGGCAGCCGACCTCGACGACGGCGAACTCCACCCGGCGGATGCGAAGGCGACGCTCGCTAGCTACCTCGACGAGTTGATCGCCCCCGGACGAGCGCTCCTCGAAGAGTTACGAGCCGAGTAGTATCGAACCGTTGGGGCCGAACGACGGTTCACCGTCCCGTTCTCCAGTCTCGACGTCCTCCGCTTTCTGCCCCGCCATATTCGTCACCGACCACTCGATTGAAGGTCGTCGGTTCCCGAGATGACATATGAACGAGACGCGGACGGCCGTCCTGGGGCTGCTGGCGGACGGGCCGGTTTCCGGCCCGGATATGGCCGAGTCGATCGGTATCTCCCGGGCTGCCGTCTGGAAGCACGTCGAGGACCTCAGGAACGCCGGTTTCGAGATTGACGGGACGGCTAACGGCTACGTGCTCACGTCGGCCGACGGCTACTCCGGTCCCCTGCTCGAGTACGGACTCGAGGCGCCGTTTTCGATCGACTTTCACGACGAACTCGGGAGTACGAACGAACGGGCCCGTGAACTCGCCGCCGACGGGCGAGCGGACGTCGCCGTCGTCGCCACCGTCCAGACCGGCGGCCGCGGCCGGCTCGACCGCGAGTGGGACTCGCCGGCGGGCGGTATCTGGACGAGTATCGTCGAGCGACCGTCGATTCCACCGGCTCGCGCGCCCCTCTGCACCCTGGCCGCGGCCGTCGCCACGACGAAAGCGACGCGGGAGGCGGGGGTCGACGCACGGATCAAGTGGCCAAACGACGTCGTCGTACCCGCAGCCGACGATCGCGGCTATCGCAAACTCGCCGGAATTCTCACCGAGATGGAAGGCGAGACCGACCGGATCGAGTGGCTCGTCTGTGGGATCGGCGTCAACGCCAACATCGAGCCCGACGACCTCCCCGACAGCGCGACGAGCATCCAGGCAGAGACGAGCCCGGTCGACCGTCGAGCCTTCCTCCAGCGACTGCTCGAACGCTACGACGAACAACGACGGGACCTCTCCGGGGCACTCGACGAATGGCGCGACCGCACCGTGACGCTCGATCGGCGCGTGCGAGTGACGCGATCTGATGACGAACTGGTGGGCGTCGCCGTCGACGTCACGCCGTTCGGCGCGCTCGTCGTCGAGACGGACGACGACCGGATCACCGTGACTGCCGGCGACTGCGAACACTTGCGGCCCGCCTGAACCACCGACTCGTTCTCGCACACGCCGTCGTACGGACGCGGAGTCAGATGGGGCGCCGTCGGCAGCCCCACGGCAGACTACGTGGCCGACACCCATCCGAGACTGGTCACGGACACCCGCGGCTCGCCGGAAGCTGTGACGGCAGGAACGACCGGCGTCAGTCGACTCCGGCCAGCGGTTCGGTTGTCGACTCCTCGGGGGTCGACTGGCCGACCCTGACCGTCATGACCGGAATGGGCGACATTCTGACTACCCGTTCGGCGACGCTGCCGAGCAACAGCCGATTGATGCCGCCTCGACCGTGGGTCCCCATCACGATCAGATCACAGTCACCCGTTCTGGCGTGATCGACGATCGTCCGACTCGGCGATCCCTCGAGGACGACCGTCTCGACGTCGATGTCGGCCTCGTGGTTCTCGACCAATTCTTCCACACGGTCGACGGCGGCCTGTCCTTCGTCGCGGAGCGCGTTCCCGATACCGTCCCAGGCGGTCTCCATCGGAAGACCGCCGTAACTCGCTGCGTTGACGACGTAGACGGCCCTGATTATCGCGTCGTGACTCGACGCGAGGTCGATCGCGTGGTCGACGGCCCGTTCGACTGCAGGCGAACCGTCGGTCGGAACGAGAACCCGGTCGTACATCGTGGTATTACGTGACATACCGTGGTCGAGCATAATAACACTATCGTCGAGCCTGAAACTGGACGACAGACCGGGGGTGTGGCCATCGAGTCCTGGTCGTGACACTGTTCGGTCTCGATACGGACGCTACCGGTCACAGGATACCAAACGGATCAGTGTGGTCACGAAAGCCGTTCCAGGACCGACTCGCCGTCGATAAGTACGTCGTCGACGTCGTCGACGCCCGCCCGGCGGACGACGGCTCTGATAGGATCGCGTACGCCCGAGAGGTTGTCGGTGCCAGCGTCCAGCACGATCAGGTTGGCCGGACGACCGGGTTCGATCACTCCATCGGCCCGATCCAGCAGCGCCGCTCCGTTGCTGGTCGCCATCCGAAGGACCTCCGGTGCCTCGAGATCGCTGTACTTCGAGACGAACGCCATCTCGCGAAACATCGACGGGGAGTTGAGCATCACGTTGTCGGTCCCGAGTGCGAGTGTCGTTCGCTCGTGGAGGGCTTCGAACGGTGCGAGTCCGACGCCGGTAACGAGATTGGACCGTGGACAGCAGACGACCGGCGTTTCCGTGGTCTCGATTCGTTCCAGGTGGTGCGGTTCGGGATGAACCACGTGGACGAGGAAGTCGGGGTCGAGATCGAGGGCCGGATCGATGTCACTCGAATCGGGCTCGCCGGCGTGGATTCCGAACGGTTTGTCCAACTCTCGGGCCGCTTCGCGTGTGGCCGTGAAGTCGGCATCGTTCGCCCCGCTCGCACCGAACCCATCGCCGGCTTCCATCGCTTCGATCGACTCACGAGCGTACGCGTACGCCCGGATCGGAAGCGATGCACTTGCCGATTCGAGTTGGGCTACGCCGTCGACTCCACCTTCACGAAAATCGAGACAGGCGACGGTTCCGCTCCGTATCGCGAACGAGAGGGACCGACGCATCCCCTCGATCAACTCGGCGTCACTTGCCTCCCGGAGCAGCCGGTGTTTGAGCCCGTCCGGCGGTGCAACGAGTTCCTCGAGTGACAGACCGCGACCGGCCTCCTTCGCGATGGAATCGCCGAGGTGCGTGTGAGCGTTGACGAACCCGGGTGCGATGATCGCGTCGTCCTCGACGTTGTCCGGAACGATCTCCTCGACGACACCGTCGTGGATCCTGAGGCGCCCCTCGATCGGTTCGAAGTCCGGCCCGGTCAGAATCGTCCCGGTACGTTCCATACCGGCCGGTCCGTGCGGAATCGCCTTGAAGGGTTCGTCTCTGCAGGCCCCTCTCGAACGACCGTCGTCTCCGAAAGCTCGGTTACTCGGCGAACTGGTCGAGCGTCGCGTAGAGCCCGTCCCGGACGTCGCTGATCAGCGGGCCGTCGATGTCGAGGCCGAGCACTGACACCGCGGCGTGACCCACTTGCTCGCGCTCGTGGGCGGGGCAGTAGACCCCGAGGCGCCACTGGGCGTACTGGGCCGAGCGGAGGGCATCGACAAGGGGAGATTGCTGTCCGAGTCGCCGGATCTCGCCGTTTACCATCACGCGCGAAGTCGACTCGGTCATCGTCGGTCGGCCGGGGACGTCGAGGATGACGTGCTCGGGCTGGACGTTCGCCCGGTCTGCGATGTCGCGTTCGAACCGACGTATCGACTCGTGATCCGCCTCGATGATCCCGCCGGGGACGTCGTCGATTTCCGCCCAGACGGCGCGCTTGTAGAGGCGGCGATCGTCGAGTCGCTTGGCCAGGTCCGCACTCGCCTCACACGTTCTGAGCGAGACGACGAGTTCGTAGTCGTCCATGCGTGCGAGCGTCTCGCCATCAGTCGCGCCCGCCTCTAGCAGGGCAGCGCTCGCGCGCTTGAGCATCGCCTTGCTAATTCGGGCGGCGCTGTGGCTGTAGACAGTCGGATTCATGAGGGCGCGAGCGACCAGGAGGCTCTCCGCCGTCTGGACGTTCCCCTCGGCGAGAACGAGTTCGCCGTCAACAAATGTGAGCTCCCGAACGAGTCGACCGTGGTCGATCGTCCCGTACGGCACGCCAGTGTGGTGGGCGTCACGGACGAGGTAGTCCATCCGGTCGACGTCTAGCTCGCCGGAAACCAGCTGTCCGAATCGACCCTCGCCGGCGACGAGTGACGCGACTCGATCGGGTTCCAGCTCGTGGTCGCGGAGCACGTCACCGATCTCGCCGGTAGCGAGCAGGTCGTGGACCTCGTCGTGATATCGGCCCGTCTCCCGGTGAATGAGATCTTCGACGTTGTGACTGTATGGCCCGTGACCGACGTCGTGAAGCAGCGCAGCCGCCTTGATCCGCTCTGCCTGTTTCCCCTCGATTCCGAGCTGTTCGAGGGCCTCGCAGGCGATGTGGTAGACGCCGAGGCTGTGTTCGAACCGCGTGTGGTTGGCAGACGGGTAGACGAGCGGGACGGTCCCGAGTTGGGCGATCCGTCGCAACCGCTGGAGCGCCGGCGTATCGAGCAGCGCCCGCGCCACACCCTCGACGGCGATGTGGTCGTGGACGCTGTCCTTGATGACCTTCATTGCCCTATCATGTCGCGTTCACCCACAAAAAGACTCCCCATGGGATCAGATCGAGCGATCCGTCGCTCCACTCGCTCCAATACCACTAAACGACGGAGATTCGCCCGGTTCAGCAGGCGTTCCTGGTCGACGGATGCATGACTTCCTCCCGCAAGCGGAAAACTGACGTCGACCACTTTCGGCGTAGCCCTCAACCGAACCGAAGCCGATGAGAGATACTGACACCCTACTCGAGCGTCACCCGCTCATTACGCTCGTCACTCTCCTTGATCGCCGCGAGAAGTCGTTGAGCGGCGACGCCGTCCTCGAAGTTCGGTTCGACGGGCGTATCCTCGGCAACTGCCCGGAGGAAGGTCGCATTCTCGTGGACGAACGTGTGTTCCCACCCGAGGACGTGGCCCGGCGGCCACCAGTGGTCGACGAACGGATCGTCCTCGTCCGTAATCAGGATGGTCTGGTAGCCGCGATCGCCCTCGCGTAGGATCTCGAGTTCGTTCAGCCGCTCGAGCGAGAATCGGAGGCTGCCGGTACTGCCGTGCAGCTCGATCTGGAGGTCGTTCTTGTGGCCTGCAGCGACTCGAGATGCTTCGAGGGTGCCGACTGCGCCGCGCTCGAAGGTTACCTGTGCAGTGAAGGCGTCGTCGACCGTGACGGGTCGGTAGTCGTCGCCGTCCGCGATCGGCCGCTCGTCGACGAAGGTCTGCAACTGACCGCTTACCGCCTCGATTGGGCCCGCCCCCTCGGCGTCACCGACCAGGAAGCGAAGCAGATCGACCAGGTGTGAGCCGAGATCACCGAGTGAGCCGGATCCCGCGAGATCCTCTTCCAGTCGCCACGTCCACGGGGCTTCGGGGTCGACGAGCCAATCCTGCAGATACCGAGCGCGAACCTCTCTGATCGGCCCGAGGTCACCGTCCGCGACGAGTTCGCGGGCGTGCTGGATCGCCGGAACGAACCGGTAGTTGAAGCCACAGAACGCGGGAATGTCGGCCGAGCGGGCTGCCGACGCCATCGCCGCTGCCTCCTCGATCGTGTGAGCGAGGGGCTTCTCACAGAGGACGGCCGTCCCCGCCTCGAGCGCGGCGATCGACGGCTCCGGGTGGAGGAAGTTCGGCCCCAGATTGTAGAAGACATCGACCTCGTCGACGACGGCCGACCAGTCAGTCGACGTCCGATCGAAGCCGAGTCGATCGGCGTTTCGCTCGAGTGCCTCCTCGTCCTGCCCGACGACCACCGCCCGATTGACGGCCGGTGCGTCCGGAAAGAACATCGG
>SLIS01000365.1 GCA_007135505.1 Halovivax sp. | reverse complement strand
GTCCGTCTCGGCTCCCCGAAGGAGCGCGACGTCGTCGGGCTCGATGGCGGTTTCCGGGCCGGGATTGAGAATCCACTCGGTCCCTCGCCGGAGCGCGATGACGCGAACGCCCGTTTCCGACTCGAGGTCGATGTCGACGAGCGTCCGATTCGCGTAGGGCGAGTCGGCGGTGACGACGACGCGAACGAGTGACTCGACGGCTTCCGGGAGGGCCGTTCGCATCGCTTCCGGGAGGCCGACGTCCTCGAGGAGGACCTTCGCGATGTCTCCCGCGGCGTCGCTAATCTGGTCCGTCGCTGCGACGATTCCAAGCACGGGCGCCAGCTGCTCTGCATCGTCCGGATTCCGCGCTGCCATGAGGAGGCTCATCCGGGCGCGAAGTTCGAGGAGGTCCATCCGCTCTTCAAGGCGAAGTACTTCCCGTGCGAGGTCGTGGTTCTGGTGCAACACGGCCGAGTACGAGAGGTCGATCAACAACTCGGCGGTGTCTTTCATCTCGACGAGGACGTCCTTGACGCTGACCGGCTCGTACTCGATCGACGCAGCCGTTATTTCGCCCTCGAACGGGTCCATACGTCGACCGAGAACTCCGGGGATCAAAAACGTTCCTGAGACAGTCAGTCAGTACGAGTCAGAACACGTATCAGTGGGTGACTCGAGGACGCGTTCGGTCGCCCTCGGTCACGTCCCAGCGGCTCAGTCTTCGTCGGGGATCCGCTCCAGCTCGAGAAAGGTGACCTGCTCGCGCTCGTCGCGGTCGACCTCCCGCCACCGGTCCCGTTCGATCTCGGGAAAGTGGGTATCGCCGTCCGGCTCGGAGTCGACCTCGGTGCGGACGAGTCGATCGAGAGCGGGCAGAAATTGTTCGTAAATCGACGCTCCACCGGCCACGAAGACCCGGTCGGTCCCATCGTGTCGTTCCCTCGCGGCGCGCTCGCTCGCCTGGATCGCTTCTCGGATGCCCGGTACGACGATCACGTTCTCGGGGGTCTCTAGCTCACGCGAGGTGAGTACGATGGACGTCCGCTCCGGCAGCGGTTCGCCCAGCCCCTCGACGATCCCCTCGTAGGTGACCCGGCCCATGATGACTGGGTGGCCTGTCGTCAGTCGTTTGAAATGAGCGAGGTCTTCGGGGATGTGCCAGGGCATCTCACCGTCGACGCCGATGACGCGGTTTCGGGCGACCGCGACGATGCCGACGAGCTCAAGGTCGGTTTCGAGCGCTCGTGTCACGGCATCGTTCTGCTGGGAATCGACGCCCGTCATCGTCACTCCGCGACCCCGAATTGCAGTCCTTCGTGGGACTCGTAGTCCGTGAGAGTCACGTCCGCCGCGGTGAGTTCGTCGATCGGAACGTCGGCCACCTCGAGCGACGGTCGCGAGAGCGGTTCCCGAGCGCACTGTTCGAGCAGCCCGGGAACGTGGTCCATCGTCTCCTCACCGTCTGGCTCAGGCGGTGCCGCGCCCTCGAGCCACTCTCGTACCGCTCGGTAGTCGCCGGGACGTTGGACGTCGGCGAGCCGAGACTGGAGGGCATCGAGGTTCTCAGCGTACCACGCGCCGCGATCGCCCGTTCCACAGTAGACGTGGGCGTCGACCACCGTGTGGCCGAAGTGACCCGGCTCGTAGCCGGTTTGTCCGGCCACGACGATCGTAAGCAACGCGTACGCGGCGATGTTGAACGGGACGCCGAGTGCGACGTCGCCCGACCGCTGGGTGAGGTGACAGTTGAGCCGGTCGCCCTGGACGTTGAAGACGAACGTGTAGTGACACGGCGGCAGCGTCGAGACGGCTGCGTTGGCCGGATGCCAGGCGTTGACGACGAGTCGCCTGGAGTTTGGATTGTCCGAGAGGGTGTCGATCACGTACTGGAGCTGATCGAACGTCCGGCGCCCGTCCGCCTCCTCGGTGACCCACTGGTGGCCATCCGCTGGCCACGATTCACCCTCGAGCTGCGCCCGGTCCGCCGGAACCGGATATCGACGCCAGAACCGTCCGTACGCGGTGTCGAGCCGGCCCTCGTCGTCGGCCCACGCGTCCCAGATTTTGGTCTCCTCCCGGAGGGTTCGAATGTGTTCCTCGCCGGAGAGGTACCAGCAGACCTCGTGAATCATCGAGTTCCAGCGATAGCCGTCCATTCGCTTGGTAGTCAAGAGCGGGTATCCCTTGCGCAGGTCGACCTCGTAGTGGCGGCTAAACCGGGAGATGGTGTCAACGCCGGTGCGATTCGGTTTGTAGGTTCCCCCCGAGAGCACCGAGTCGACGAGATCGAGGTACTGTTCCATGGACAGTCACTCCAACCGATGGGACATAAATCTTCGATACTCCGATCCGTCCGTCGGACGTATCCGTCCGTGTGCGAGAGCCCGAGCCATGTAATTCGCTTGGCCGTCGAGCGACAAAGTCCATTCGTGCCGGATCGAACGAGATCTCGCCCCCAAAGCGGGTCGGCGCGACCACTTTCGCCGCGGACGCAAAACCCTCATACCCGATCCGATCCTGGAGTTGCTCAATGGCAACTGGTGACGGATCGACGGTACTCGCGCTCCCGGCTAGTGTGACGACCGGGCGCGAATCCTCGACGTTCACCGATCTCCGCGAACACGTCGATCCGGACGGTGTCTGGATTCCGGGCCCGGACAGAGTTCCCCGGGCAGCGGCTCGCGTCCGCCAGTTCTTCGACGTTCCGGTCGTCCATCCGCCCCTCGGCGCCACGGGCGGACCCGTTCAACGACACGATTTCGGTCGGGTTTCGATCGTCACCGTCCAGCGAGCCTCGGCGCTGTCCGAGGCCGTACCGGAGATCACAGCGTGTACCACCAGCGATACGGTCGAGTCAGACGGCCCGAACGAGGTCGTCCTCGTCTGCGACGACGTCGGGACGACGATCGACCGGACGACGCTCGAGGCCTCCCTCGATCACGCCGCGGCGCTCGTCGACTGTGTCCCCGACTACCGGACGACGTTGACCGTGCTTAGCGGGCGACTTCCGGCCGCGTACGATCGGTACTGGGGGATCGACCGCGAGTCGGGGGCCGTGATCGGCGTGTTCGAGCCAGGCGAACGTCCCTGCCGGAACGGGTCTTCGGCCGACGTGTCGCGGGCCTGGCTACGGGTGTGTGGAATTGGACCCGTGGACGGCTACAGTGACGCGGGAACCGTCGTCACGCTCGAACTCACCCCCGATCGTGCCGACGAACCCGATCGAGAAGCGGACCGGGATACGGGTGCACGGCCGATTCGATCGATCGAGTCCGTCGCTGCCGACGCGTTTGGCATCCGGGCCGTCGACGGGGTCGGAGCGAAGACCGCAGCGAAGCTGGCCGAACGGGGCGTGTCGAGTCGGCGTGACCTCCTCGAACTGTCGGCGCCCGAGCTGGCTTCACTTCCGGGTATCGGATCGAAGCGGGCACGCCGGATGCGCCAGCACGCTCGGGTGCTCGAAACCGGGAACGCACGTCGTCTGAGCACGGAATCCCTCCCCGCTTGCAACGACGCCGAACCGCCACTCTGCCTGGACATCGAGACCGACGGGCTCTCGCCGACGATACTCTGGCAGGTCGGTGTCTACGATCCGGCGACCGACGAGTACCACGCGTTCGTCGAGCGAACGGATCCGTCGGACCCCGGTCGGGTTCTCGAGTCATTCCTCAAGTGGCTTCTCGGCGGCTTCCCCGACCGGACGTTGCTTACCTGGAACGGCTGGCGATTCGACTACCGGCACCTGGAGGCGTTCGTCGGCCGATACGTGCCACAGTACGCGACGGAGTGGCGCTCGGTACCGAAACGAGACCTCTATCGCTGGGCCGTCACCGACGGCAACGCGTCGCTTCCGGGTCGGACGAACGCACTCGACGACGTCGCCGCGGCTCTCGGATACGACGGGGCGAACACCGGACTGGACGGCGCGGCGACGGCGACAGCGTACTCGCGGTTCATTCGAACGGGCGACCCGCTCGAGTGGGACCGCCACGAGCGATACTGCGAAGACGATTGCCGGGCCCTGTGGGCCGTCTACGAGCACCTCGCCGAGGCGCCGATTGCGGAGGACAAACCCGAACCGACGACGGCCGGTCAGACCGGACTGGGTGAGTTCTGAGAATGGATCCGAAGTCATCGGACGGTAAAACTGGCGTCCCGATCACCGGCGCAGGGGTCGTCGAGACGTATCCTGGCGAGCCCGGGGAGGCGACCGTCGTCGACGTGCCGGCTCGGACAGCGACGACGGTCCCTTCCCGGGACGTACTTCGTCCGGCCCTCGCCGGAGCACTCGAACACGACCTCTACTCCCACCAGGCGACAGCACTCGACGTGCTCGATGCGGGCGAGAACGTCTGCGTCGCGACGAGCACCGCATCCGGGAAGACGCTGGTCTACGGCGTTCAGATCGCACGCAACTTCCTCGACGGGGCAGAATCGAACGGTAGCGGCCACGGCCAGTCGGTCGGCCTCGCGGACGCCGCTGAGCCGACGGCCGGCACGACGGGGCTCGTCGTGTATCCGACCAAAGCCCTCTCTCGCGATCAGGAACGGGAACTCAACGACCTGTACGAACGACTGGGTCTCGACCTCACCGTTCGGGTCTACGACGGGGACACCGAATCCGGCGAGACGCGTCGAGCGATTCGAGAGACGGCCGACGTGATCATCACGAACTTCGCGGGCGTGAATACCTACCTCCACGACCACGACCGCTGGACGCGATTCTATCGCGCTTGCGAGCTAGTCGTGATCGACGAGTCACACACGTATACCGGCGTCCACGGGATGCACGTGGCCTGGACGATTCGCCGATTGAAGCGCGTCCTCGAGTACTACGGGGCCGATCCACAGTTCGTCCTGACGAGCGCGACGATCGGCAACCCGGCGGCACACTCGACGGCGCTGATCGACGAACCGGTCTCCGTGGTCGACGACGACGGGTCCCCGCGTGGGCCCCGCGACCTCGTTCTGTGGAATCCACCACGGGCCGCAGACGAGTGGCGAGCGGACGACCGTTCGCCGAGAAGCGGACCCCCACCTTCGTCGAACGAATCGAACGCATTCGGAGAGGAAGACGACGGTAGTGGGGCCGCCATCGACGATGAACCGGACCGAGCGGATCGGCTCCCGGCCTCGGTCGAAGCGCCGCGCGTTTTCAGCCACCTCACCTATCACGGGGCCCAAACGTTGCTGTTCACCCCGTCGCGGAAACTCGCGGAACTGTCGATCGAGCGCGCCGAAACGGCCCGGAAGCGACGAACCAACTACTACACCGACCCCGACCGGGGAGACGGGCTCCGATCCTATCACGCCGGTCACGCCCGGAGTTCACGTCACGCGACCGAACAGGGCCTGAAAACGGGGTCGCTCGACGGCGTTGCCTCGACGAACGCGCTCGAACTCGGGTTAAACATCGGCGCGATGGACGCGACCGTCCAGCTCGGGTATCCGGGTCAGCGCCAGTCGTTCTGGCAGCAGGTCGGTCGGGCCGGTCGCGGAACCGATCGTGCGCTCTCGGTCCTCGTCGCCGACCATCGGACACTCGACCAGTACGTCGTCGGGAACCCATCTTACCTCACCGAATCCGACGTCGAGGACGCCGTCGTCGACACCGAGAACGACGCTGTCTTCGCAACGCACGTCCGCTGCGCGGCGGACGAACTCGCACTCGACGACGGCGACGTCGGACGCTTCGCCACCCGCGAGCGACTCGAATCGGCTGTCGAACTGTGGCGCCGGACAGGGCACTTCTCGGGGCGTCTGGAGACGGGCGTCTCGTATACGGGGCCACCACGACCGCAGTCGGCGGTCTCGATGTACGCGACTGCCGGCGACGAGTACGAGGTTCGTCTCGCCGACGGCGTTGACGACCGTCACGACCCGGAGATGGAACCACTCGCTCGCGAGCGGGTCTTCCGGGACTTCCACGAAGGAGCCGTCCGTCTCCACGAGGGACGACAGTACGAAGTCTGCAAAGTGGTCCACGACCGACCCCAGCCTCACGTCGTCGTCGAGCCAGTGGACGTCGGGTATTACACGCGAACGAATCGCGAGGTGACGGTCCTCGACGCGACTGCCGAGCGGTCCCGCGACATCGGCGACTTCGTCCTTCACTACGGAACTGGAACGGTCCTCTCGTACTACGGCACCTACGACCAGGTGATGGTCGATGGTGGGAAGAAGCGCCGTCAGGGCGTACCGACGGGGCTCCCGACGCTCCCGATGGAGACTCAGCTTTGCTGGCTCGAGATCCCTCGTGACGTCGAGCGAACGCTCGTCGAGCGATACAGCGACGTTTCCGTGCCCGAACTCGAGGGCGAACTCGCCGATTCCACACACGTCGGCTACGCGGGCGGACTACACGCAGCCGAACACGCGACGATCGGCGTTGCCCCGCTCGAACTCATGGTGGACAAGCGAGACCTCGGGGGGCTGGCGACGCTCGCGCTCGATGCACACCTCGGTCCGGCCCGCCCCGACGGACGGGAGACCGACACCCGACGGAACGACAGTGGCCGAACCCCCGACTCGATCGCCGCCGCCGAGGCGACGATCCGCTCTCGCGCCGACGAGTTAGACGACGCGCCCGCCAGCGGGTGGTTTATCTACGATGGCGTCGAGGGTGGGTTGGGCTTCTCGCGGGCGATCTACGACGAGTTCGAATCGATCGCCGAGCGGGCCCGCGCGCTGATCGCCGGCTGTGACTGTGGCCGGACGGACGGTTGTCCGGCCTGTATCATGGACGATCAGTGTGGCAACGACAACCGGCCGCTGCACGGTCCGGCAGCGATCGACGTTCTCGAACACCTGCTGGATACAGTCTCGACCCCGATGGATAGCGACGGGAGTGACCGACCGGATACTCCGGACCGACGTCCGACGCTGTTTTACTCGTGACCCGCCGTCCGACGTCGCCGGACCAGTTTCCGTACGGCTGCGATCGCGGTGGTCACGTGGGGTCGAGTCACGTGATGGCGAGCCGGCTCGATCGGGTCGTTCGACGGGTCACTCGGCCAAACGGTAACGTTTACACGTTGGCCACTCCCGAGGTCAGGTATGCGCGAGATCGTGCTACTGATCGGGGGTGGCGGCCGCGAGCACGCTATCGCTCGTAGCCTCGCCGACAGCGAGGTCGACCTGTACGCCTGCGCGGGAAACCGAAATCCAGGTATCGCCGCGCTCGCGACCGGGTTCGAAACGCTGGAGACGACCGATACGGCGGCCGTGGTCGAGTACGCCGAGTCGATCCACGCGACGATCGCCGTCGTCGGACCGGAGGCGCCGCTGGCCGAAGGACTGGTCGATGCCCTCGAACGGGCCGGCATCTACGCCTTTGGACCGACACGGGAGGACGCTCGCATCGAGACGGACAAGGCGTTCCAGCGCCGGTTCATGGCCGACCACGATATCCCGGGTTGTCCTGACTTCGAGACGTTCGAGGACATGGAGGCAGCCTGCGAGTACGTCGACGCGTACGACGGCGACCTGGCGATCAAGCCTGCCGGACTCACCGGCGGGAAGGGCGTGAAGGTTATCGGCGACCAGGTGACCGCCGAGGAGGGAAAGGCCTACATACGCGAATCCGACTACGACCGGATCGTCCTCGAAGAGCGGCTCGTCGGCGAGGAATTCACCGTCCAGGCCTTCGTTGCCAACGGGACCGTTCGGCCCGCACCCGCCGTCCAGGATCACAAGCGAGCCTACGAGGGCGACGAGGGCCCGAACACGGG
>SLIS01000259.1 GCA_007135505.1 Halovivax sp. | reverse complement strand
TGAGGAGTGAATTCTGGATCGCTGGCGGATTCGAGCCAGACGGCGGCGAGTGGAACGAGCCGACGGCGTGGTTCGAATCCGACAGGGCCCACTCGAACGCCGTGAGCGATGCGAACGGCGTGAGGTGACGGCATGGCGGTTCGAACCCGGGGAGTCGCAGCACGCGACCGGAGGGAGCGTGACCGCCTCCACTCGGTTCGAATCCGACAGGGCCCATGCATTCTGCGACGAACGAACGTGAGGAGTGAATTCTGGATCGCTGGCGGATTCGAATCAGGCCAGTCGCGCGCAACGAAGTGAGCACGTCTGGACGAGGTTCGAATCCGACAGGAGTGAAAGGTAGCTGGATTCCTCAGAAGGTCCACGAGTTCGTCCCGCGTGGGGTCGAGTCACGGCGACGCGGTCGCCACGATCGGAGCGTCGAGGATCGCCCGCGGTCACGTGGTGCAGCCCTGACCGGCGCCAAACGGTTATTCGGCTCCCCCGAGAAGGACCCGCATGACCTGTCCGTACCTGGAGTATCGTCGAGAGGCAGCGGGTGACGGCGAGTCGGGCGGAGGTGAGTCGAACGGCGACGGCGAGTCGAACGGTGATGGGTTCGACCACCCGCGGGCGTACTGCACCGCCGCCGACCGGTTCGTCCAGGCGATGCGAGCCGACGTCTGCAACGACCGGTACGAGCTCGATCACGCCACACACTGCGAGATCTACCGCGAGCACGCCGGGGAGGGGAAGGCGTGACCTATGCGGACTACCTCGCCGGCGAGCCGTTGATCGTCACGGCGGCGCTGACCGGCGGCGTTCACGGCAAGGAGGCGAACCCGAACCTCCCGGAGACGCCCGAGGAGATCGGCCGGGCCGCCGCGGCGGCGGAAGCTGCCGGGGCCGCCGTGGTCCACCTCCACGCCCGGAAACCCAACGGCGAGCGCAGCTTCGCGACCGAGCGGTTCCAGGAGATCGACGACGCCGTCCGTCGCCACGCCGACGACGTCATCATCCAGCACTCGACGGGTGGTACGGGCGCGCCCGACGCGGATCGGCACCTGCCGCTGCGGACCGACCCGCCGCCGGAGATGGCCAGCCTCGACATGGGCCCGCTCAACCGGTACGACCACCTCACCAGCGAGAACACGCGCGGGCTGGTCGACTCGCTGCACGCGGAGATGGTCGAGCGCGGGATCAAACCCGAACTCGAGGTGTTCAACGACGGCCACCTGAACGAGGTCTACGGCCTGCTCGACCGGCGCGACCTCGCCGACCCCGTCTACGCGACGCTCATCTTCGGGCCCGGCACGCTCACGCGACCCGATCCGCGGAACTTCCTGCGCTCGATCGACGAGCTCCCCGACGGGACGCTGTTCAACACGCTCGGCTTTGGCCGCCACCAGCTCCCGTTCGCGACGATGGGCATCCTCTTCGGCGGGCACGTCCGCGTCGGCCTCGAGGACAACGTCTACTACGAACGGGGCGAACTCGCGACGAGCAACGCGCAACTGGTCGAACGCGTCGTTCGTGTTGCGGCGGAACTCGGGCGGGACGTTGCGACGCCCGCGGAGGCGCGTGAAATTCTCGGTCTGTCGGAGTAGCAGTAGTAGTAGTAGTAGTAGTAGTGGTAGTAGGTCTATACGATCTATCGCAGTAGCTCAATCGCAGTAACGCGATTTCGTGTCAGTCACCACCTGTGTCGAAATAGAAACGGACTGAATACAGGGTGCAGGGCGTCTACTCCGCCCGAGCGGTCGATGCCGGGTACACCTATATCGGTCCGTTCGACGTATGCACGGCCGGAATGCCAACCTACGTGCTCCTGACGTCCTTTACGCAGCAAGGCGTCGAGAACGTGCGAGATAGCCCCGATCGGACGGAACACGCGAAAGAGATGGTCGAATCGCTGGGTGGGACGTGGAGGGACTTTTTCGTCACGATGGGCCGCTATGACGGGGTCGTCATTGCCGACTTCCCGGACGACACGACGGCAGCCCAGGGCGCGCTCATGCTCGCGGAAAGCGGCAACGTGACGACCGAAACGCTCCGAGCGTTTACCCTCGATGAGTTCCGCGACGTCGTTGCGGCGATGTCGTGACGGGTTCGCTACGGCTGCAGAGCGTGGGTCGGTCCAACCCGCGATAGTGCTGCAGCCACCAGCGGTGCGTATCGGGATCGGCAATCGTACTCGATCGGCGGGGACGACTGTTGGCTACAGTGCGGTGTCACAGGAGGTGCACGGTCGTTCGGCTCGATTTACGCTTTCGGCTCGGTCTACGCTTCTTCGATCGCTCGCAGAAATTCGTCGACGGTGTCGGTGAGTTCGTCTACCTGTTTGCCACCGATCTCGGTCGAATACCGGACGATGTAGACGTCTCTCTCGTCTGAATGGTGGGCCTTGTCGACCTGCTTGACCCCCTTCCAGATTCCCGTGACATCGACCCGGCCGTGCTCGACGTGCGTGTAGGTTTCACCCCGTTCGATGACGAGCTCGGAGTCAGCGCCCGGTCGGTCGTCAGAATCGTCCATTTGAACTGGACGAATACATCCCGAGGGTTGTTTCTGTCGGTTGCGGAAGGCGTGACTGCGATACGCGGGCCCGGTGCGGTACGATTCGTCCGTATTTCTGGGGATAACACTGAATCGTCGTCGATGCTAGCCGAGCGTCGTTCCGCTAGCAACGATCGTTCTTTTATCACCGAGTGGTGATTGTGACGGGGCTGTGCCGAATTCACGGCGCGAATGTCACAGGAAATATGGCTCGATCTGGGACGGTTGTCGCTCGGGGTTTGCCCGCGAGTTCCCGACACGGGACGAGCGTGTCGGCGGCCGCGAGCCGAGCCTACTGGTGTCAGCAGCGATCGGTGACGAACCCGAACCGATCGACGGCTTCGCGCCCCTGTTCGGATCCGTGAACCCGCCTTCAGGGGGATTCTCCGTCTATTTTCAGGAGAATACGGGAAATCGACGAAATTGTTCATTATCTTGCACGGCGTTTGTATATCTACACTCATGCGATCGAGAGTCATCTCCAGCCAACCCGTACAGCGTCTAACCACCACCCTCGAGGTTCGCCGATGAGCACGTCCGCAAGCGCCGTCCGCGTCGGCCACCAGATTCGAAGCGGAGCGGACTACGGAGTATCCCGTGTCCGAAAGCCCGTGTTTTACCTTCTGACGGTCGCGTTCGCGGCGTTCCTCCTGTTCGCCTTGCGCGAGACGATGACGATGGTCGTCACCGCGTGGCTTGGCGGCTACGCCTTTCCCGGCCACCGCGTCCATCACATCGTGATCGGCGGTACCTTGGCGGTATTCGTGGCGACGGTCGCCGTGCAGTTGTACCGGCCGACGAAGCGCGTGGGGGCGTTACAGGCGGCACTCGCGTTCGTCATCGCGGCGTTCGTGCTCACTGCGATCGCGTCAGGACTGGCAGCCGCCGGTGAGCTACTGGTGTTCCTCGTTCCGGTTGCGGTGATCGCTCTGTTGCACCCTGCCCGCGGCGAACTCGTGCCCCGACTCGAGGGAGTCGACCGCCGCGTACTCGCCATCGCGGGCGTCGGCGCGATCGGATTCGCGGCGCTCGCCGTCAACGAGTTCGTAAAGCACACCACGCTGGCCGACGAACACGTCGCCTTCGGCCACTACGAGTTCATGTTGTTCGGACTGGTCTCGATCGGTCTGTTCGCCTTACTCGGCGCAGTGAAGCCAACCGGTTGGCGGATCCCGCTCTACGCCGCCGGCGTACTCGCGGTCCTCTTTGCCGCCAGTTCGCTCGCCTTTCCCGGGGCCGAACAGGGTTCGAGCCTCGGCACCGTCGGCGCGATCGCCGTGATACTCTGGGCAATCGCGCTAATCGGCGTCTCCGAGTACGTCGAGCGCGGCGACTCGAGTGAAGCGGCGGCAGACGACGCACCGTCGGCCTGACGGCGAGACCGGAAGGGAACGTGGTACCGGTTTTCGGGTCTGAACCACGAACTGCCTCACGTAGCTCCAATACCCGTATATACGTCAGCTGTGGGCTCGGTCTCTTCGTTCATTCAGTGGTTGCTGAACGCACGGCGCGACTGTGGCACCCGATGCAATCGATCGGCAATCGGTGGTGGCCGATCGGTGTCGGGCGTGTAGTTACTGAATCGGCAGCGTCGATCGGCTCGGAATCCGGATCACGCTGGATCGAGGCGACCGATCACGTCGTCCTCGTTCGACGTGAGGAAGTAGAGCGCACCGTCCGGGCCGGTGACCACGTGTCGAATTCGACCGAACGCCTCGACGAGCAGTTCGTGGCGAACCGCGAGATAGCGATCGTCCAGCCACGCCTCGTCGTGGACGGCCGTGGCGTCCTCGGGTGGGTCGGCCGCCGAATCGAGGAGCGAGAGGACGTGAATCCGTTGTGAGCGGAGTCCGGCGAAGAGAAAGCGGTGTTGCAGCTCGGGGAACGCCTCGTGGTCGTACCACGTCCCACCGGACGGGGCCCACGTGTCCGCACCGTCAGTGGTTCCCGAGGACGCGACGGGCGGGGAAAACGCGTCGTCGTATGCCTCGTAGTCGGGATCGTCGGGACCGCCGCGTGCGATCGGCCAGCCGTAGTTCGCCCCGGGCGTGAGCAGGTTCACCTCGTCCCGCGCAGTGGGGCCGTGTTCGGTAGTGATGGGCGTTCCGTCGGGCAGCCAGTCGAGGCCCTGCACGTTCCGGTGCCCGTAGGAGAATACCCGTGGATCGGCGTCCTCGGGCGCCTCGTCGCTCCCGGCCGGGTCGCCGTCTTCGGTCACCCTGAGAATCGAGCCGACGAGCGAGCCCGGCTCCTGCGACGCGTCGGGGTCGCTAACGTCACCGCGAGTGATCCAGAGGTGATCGTCCGGACCGAACGCGAGGCGACCGCCGTTGTGGTGGACGGCCCCCGGCAGGTCGTCGACGACGGGTTCGACCTCCTCCGGGTCTGTGGCGTCGTATCGAACGACCCGGTCGACGAGTCCGTCCTCCTCGGCGGTGTAGAAGACGTACACGGACGCTGGATCCGGATACGATGGGTGTACCGTGAGGTCGAGGACGCCAGCCTCTCCAGTCGGCGCCAGGTCGGGGAGTTCGACCGGCTCTTCGGCTACTTCGGTGCCGTCGGTCGGTTCATCACCGGTCACGTCCTCGACGGTTCCGCGACGGATTCGGCCCGGCCGCTCGCTCAGGAACACGTCTCCGTTCGGTGCGAACGCGAGCCCCCAGGGGATCTCGAGATTCTCGACAGCGACCGCGACGTCGAACGACGCATCGAGTGGTGACCCCGTCGCCTCCCACTCGGACGGATCCGCTTCGTCGGGGGCAGCGTCATCGGCAGTCGCGTCGTCGTCGGTATCCGATTCCGGGAATTCGCCGACGCCGAAACAGCCCGCCAGACCGACGACACCCCCTCCGGTGGCCGTCAGTATCGACCGTCGTGAGAGCCGGTCCGCCATGTCTCGAGGTCTGCCAGAATGGGATTAAAGTAAGAACATCATACCAGTATCTGATTTGGTAATTTTTACCTTTGGGCCGTGTAGTAGATTACGTTCGTGTGTGGCGGCAGTCGAGGTGGCAACGGTCGGTAGAGCGGCACTCGAGGTGGGGGCAGTCGCGTTAGAGGTGCTCGTCGGCCCAGGCTTCGAGTTCGTCGAAGACGGGACACAGTGCCGCGCCGCCGTCGGTGAGCGAGTAGTAGGTGGCGATCGGCTTGTCCTCGACGCGGCGATCGACGAGGCCGGCCTCTTCGAGGTCGTCGAGGACGCGAGAGAGCGTTCGCGAGCTGGCACCCGTCGAGCGCTTGAGCTCGTTGAAGCGCTTTTCGTCCGTGTCGACGAGATCGTGGAGGACGATCAGGCGCCACTCGGAGCCGATCTCGTTGACGGCCTCGACGACCGAACACGCATCGGCGTTTTCTTCCTCGGGCGTCGACTCCGTTTTCGAGTGCATCGATGACATCGGTGGTCTCTAGCGTACGTCTCGGTGGCGAGCGAGGAAATAGGTTCGGATGGAAAGTAAGTAACGTGGTGCAACCAGGTGTTTGGGTGGAATCGGTTAGGGGTGAACTCGATTCGGGATCAAGTCGATCGGGGAGCTGGATCGGTTCGGGAGCGTAAGGATTGGCACCGACGACGCAACGGTTCGGCGAGTGGAACAATGGACGGAGTAGGCCAGCGGACCCGCGTCGGCGAGTTCGGACGAATCTGTCGGGTACTACAGCTATCGAGTCGATTCTACGATCTATCTAATACTGGTGGCATCCATTCGACGGTCGCATGTCCCAGATGGTCACGAAGGCCGCCGAGGCAGAGTCCAGAGAGTACAGCGGCGTGCACTTCGAACTGCTCGCCGTCGGCGAGGAGTCGATGGTGACGAAGATGCGCTACGAGACGGGGAACGAGGTGCGGCCCCACGACCACCCGAACGAGCAGAGCGGCTACGTGGTCTCCGGCCGGTACCGGCTCGTCGTGGCGGGCGAGGAGACGATCATCGAGGCCGGCGACAGCTACGCGATTACCGGCGACGTCGAGCACGAACTGGAGGTGCTCGAATCGGGCGAGGTGATCGACGTGTTCGTGCCGCCACGGGAAGAGTATCGCTAAGGGGTCTCTCGTGAGTGCTCGCCAGCGTGATTCGGCGACTGGAGTTACCGTGATAGGTTCTCAGTCTCTACCGAACAGTTCGAGTGGGTTTGGATGGTGTGAGTGACTGGTTCGTCGCGGCGAACTGCATCGACGGGCCGTCCTGCTCGCACGAACGCAGTCGGAGTGGTTGGTCGGCGGGCCGAGACGGGTGGTCGGATTGGACGGTCGTGGTGAGGGATTCGTCGGTCGAAATTCGCACTCACGCCCAGTCGTGGTAGCGAACGTGGCACATTTGACCAACGGCTTCTCCGTGGCGGGATGACGTCGCGTCCACGAGAAGGGTGTTACTGGCGATTAACAGTGGTGGAAACGTCTATACACTTACAGGCAGTGCGTCGCTGTATGAGCAGTAAGGAGGACGCGAGCGACCGGGGTCGGACGAAGGAACTCCGGATGGCCCACCCCAGCGGGTGGCTCTACCTCACGCAGCACGACGCGATCCCGATCCTCGTAGACGCGTTGCTCGATCTCCCGCCGAACCGCGAGTTCAACAAGACCGAACTCGGGGAACACGCCGGAGTCACGCGCCAGACCGTCGGCAACTATACCGACCTCCTGCTCGAGGTCGAGCTCATCGAGGAGGTTCCGAATACGTCCCCACGCCGGTACCGGGTGGCAGACAGCACCGTCGTTCGAGAACTCTTCGAACTGAACAGCGCCCTCAACAGCGTCGCCGGCGAGTAGCCCCGGCGGATACGCCGATCAGCTTTCACCTGGAGCCGCTTCATTCGTGACGTCGACGGTCACCTTCACGCCTCGGATTCAGTCAGTCCGTTTGATCAGTCGGCGAACGTCTCGATGACACCGACGTTACCTACTATCCCCCATGTCGCCGAATCTACATATAGGCCGTGGCGAGAAGTAAGTAACGTAATGCAACCAGCTATCACAGCGGAATTGGAAGCGAGATTTGCGAGCGACGATCGACTTACGGCGGCCGCGGAGGTGGACAGATAATGGTGGTCGCCGGACTCGAAGCCGCCCTGCTGCTGGGCGCACGGGTCCTCTTCGGCGGCGTGATCGCGTTCATGGGGCTGAACCACTTCCTCAACGTCGAGGAGATGACCGGCTACGCCCAGTTCAAGGGTCTCCCGGCGCCGAAGCTGTCGGTGCTTGCGTCCGGGGCGGTGCTCGTGCTGGGCGGGCTCGGCATCGTCGCCGGCGCGTTCCCGCTCGTGAGCGCGCT
>SLIS01000382.1 GCA_007135505.1 Halovivax sp. | reverse complement strand
TTGGTCAACGGCCGGTTCGGCGACGACGCGACCCGGCAGTGAGAGAGGAGGGCTTTTGTCTAGCGATTCCCGGGTGTGCCATTTCGCCACCACATGCCTTACAAACCGCTCCGTACCGTTTGTCACGAGGAACGAAACCAGGCCATGGTCGAACGGAAGCGCAAACGGCGGCCCGTTACAGTTCGATGCGTTCGACGAGCTGGTCGCGGTTCTCATTCGTGTTGACGGCCACGATGCGGACGTAGTCTTCGATGCCGGAGTGTCTGAGTTTGGCCTTCAGGAGGTTGTCGACCTGGTAGACGCCGGCCGCGTTCGTCATCTCGATCTCGACCATGACCGGACGCGAGTCACCCTCGTGAAGCGAGACGCGATTGATCGCCTGACTGGACAGAGTGTTGATCCCACGACCGCCGTGCTCGTACGGAATGCGAGAGCGGCCCCGTTCCATGTCCAGAGCGTCCGCCACCCTGATGATGCCTGCCTCGGTGGTGAGCGGTTCGACGGGTGTGTGGTGACAGAGAATCGCGTGGAGAATTTCACCTCGCATCCGGACGGACTCGGAGACGTCGTAGAAATCCGGAAGTATACGGTCTAGAATGTCGGAGGCGAGCGGGATCGAGTAGAACGGGTGACGGTCCCGATGCACGACGTGTCCGACGTCGTGTAACGTGGCCGCGAGGGCGATGATCACCGATTCGTCCTCCTCGTCCAGCGATTGCTCGCTCGCCCCGTTGAATTTGACGTCGCTCGCTTTCAGGAGATCGTAGAGACAGAGCGCTCGATTCCGGACGATCTCGATGTGTTTCGGACCGTGATCGTTGTAGCGCATTCGATCGACGGCGTTTACGTTCTGGGCCCGGAGGTACGCGTTGATCTCCGCGTCGGACCGTATGTACTCGAGCATTTCGTTGAGTTTGCCATCCGGAAACGCGTGCGTGGCATCGGGGTCGTACACCCGTTTCCCCTCACCAGTCGATGTATTGCTCATACTGCTCGGTCGCCAGCCGGCGAGAAAAGCCCTCCGCTGGCACGCCGGACGTCGGTAGTCCACGTCGAACCGTCCGTGACGCCGGTCGATAGCGTGGCAATTACTGGCTGCCAACGGCCCGCATCCGCGACTGGAACCGATGCCGGACCCGTCAAGGTAACGTCGCTCGGCCGAAACAGGTCCGAGTACTCACGTCGGACAGTTCGGCTATCTGAACCGAAAGCGATACTATCTGTAGTCAGTAGTCGACGCCATCCGCCCGGAGATCGAGGCACTCACCGTCCATCACATCGCAAGTAGACCGAAAATATGGACTACAGGCACGAAAGCCCGCCGTCCAGGTCGTCATCTCCAAAAAGGTTATAATTGCCAGTCGGTAAGAATCGGATAGAGATGGTAGCCGAAACCGTACCGCTGTTCGTCCCCGGCGTGCCCGGGGGGCCAGAGCTCTTGATCATCCTCTTCATCGCGATCTTGTTGTTCGGTGCCAACAAGATTCCGAAACTCGCCAGGTCGACCGGTGAGGCCATGGGTGAGTTCCAGAAGGGGAAAGAGAAGGTCGAAACGGAACTCGAAGAGATGCGTGAAAAGGGAGAGTACGACGAGCCACTCGACGATGACGAGGCCGTCGACACGGAACCGGTCACGACCGAAGAAGAGACCGAAACCGAGACTGAAACCGAATAACGCTGTTTTTGACGCGGGCGTGTGGCCTAGCGGAGAGGGCAGGAGGTTCCTAACCTTCTGATCGCGGGTTCGAATCCCGTCACGCCCGTAATCGGGCTATAGGAAGGGCCGAAGACGGATGGACGGCGTTCGACCTACCAATCACACGGAGGAAACGAGAACGACAGTTCCGGTTCGAACCACGTCTGTTTCTCGTGTACTCGGTCACTGCACGTTTCGCGACCGTATCGAGTCCAGATTGGCTTCGAGCGAAGGTGGCCCCGATTGTCGTTCTGTAATATTGACCCGTTATATGTCGAACGAAAATAGGTACGGTGGAACCGAACCCGAGTTTGGTTCGTCATTCGACCCCGCCGGGCCCGAATAATCAGAAGGGCGTCAGTAGGCCTATGGAAAATTGTCAAGGATAGGTCAGAAGGAGTGTATATCGGCGGCCGATTTGTGTAGAAAGAACTACTATATTCATAAAATAAAAGAGTGATTAGCGACGAACGTACTCGTCAACAGGCAGCATCTCGAATGATATCTTTCCAGACCAACCGTCGAGCGGGCACGGAGGATCGTCGAACAGAGACGAGGCGAATTATCACGGCCGATAATTTGTGGCTGAATTTTTTGATGGCTGAGTGTTTGGAGGGAGTTAATGGCTATTGACGAGGGCGACCACGCCGATTCGTCGGAGATTTCTGATGGCGGCGCGTCGGATTCGACGTCGGAGGCCGACGAAATCAGCGGACCGGTGAGCGGATCAGACGTTCGAGTCGGGTCGTACACGTGGGCCGACTTCATGTCCGAGTTCGGCTACGAGGACGCCGTCTCGACGCTATATCCGAGTGGAAGTGGCGGGACGAGAGACCGGCTCGGCCTCCACGCGGACGGAAAGGTCGGAATCCCTCGTGGCGACGACTGGGATCGAGTAGACTTCGACCCGACCACCCACCTCGGGTATCACCCGGACGAACTCGAGTCACTCATCACCGACACGTTCGCGCCAAACGCGAAGTTCCTCCAGAACGAGTTCCTCGAGTTCCTCGATCCAGAGACCACACCCGTCACGAAGGACGTTTACTCCCTGGAACACTTCAAGTGGGAGTATTACTACAACGACGATGGGTCCCGACCACGGACCCGACGGGGCAAGGTCAAGGAGTTCGACGGCGAGGACGCACTCGGATTCGATCCCGACGAGATCGAACAGCAACTCCACGCCGCCGGAAACGTGGCGATGGAGCTAGACGACGTCGTGGACGAGCGAACGGTAAACGTCAACGAGGACTTCGACGAGGACGAGTTCTTCTCGACTGATCACGGAAACACGACCGTCGTCAACCGGTACGATCTGGAGAAATCCGTCCCGCTCGAGAAGAAGAAACACTTCATCGAATCCGAACGCTACTGGGTCAACAAGCCGTACTCGTTCGTCATCATCTTCCACTCGGAGAAAGAGAACGAGAAGAAGTACTACGCCATCGAACCGCACCGAAACGAGATCGAACGGGAGTTACAGGAGTTCCTCTCGGGGAAACTCAGGACGGCAATCAAGTACGCAGACGACAGCGTCAAAAAGCAGCGAAACGAGGAGGGTCGGCGGCAGGTCATCGAGCGTGAGACCCGCCGGTTATTGAAGCGGTACGATCTGTTCAAGGGGTCGGTTAACGAGACCCAGATGGGACTGGTCGAATCGTTCAAACGGTTCTTCGACGACGAAGAGGAAAACGACGAGGAAGTGGACGTCGATGAGATCGACGGTGGGCCTCCGGTTGCGCCACTCGACGGACTGTCGGTTCGGCCGGAACCGCTCATCATCGAAGAGGATCCGGATACGCTGAGCGAGTACCAGGTCGAGAAGTTACTCTACATGTTGAAGCGTGACTTCATCGGGTACGAACGGATCGATCCGATCAAGCACGACATCAACGTGGAGGACATCTCCTGTGACGGGTACAACTCGCCCGTTTTCGTCTATCACTCCGAATACGAACAGATCATCTCGAACGTCTACCACGGCGAGGACGACCTGGACGACTTCGTCGTCAAACTCGCCCAGCGATCCGGAAAGGGAATCAGCAAGCGATTGCCCCAGGTCGACGCGACGCTCCCGGACGGGTCACGTGCACAGCTAACCCTCGGCAAGGAGGTCTCCGACCACGGGACGAACTACACGATCCGTCAGTTCAAGGACGTGCCGTTCACGCCGATCGACCTCATCAACTGGAACACGTTCAGTCTGGACGAGATGGCGTTCCTCTGGCTCTGCATCGAGAACCACAAGAGTTTGATCTTCGCCGGCGGCACGGCGTCCGGGAAGACGACGTCGCTCAACGCAGTCTCGCTGTTCATCCCCGCGAATACCAAGATCGTCTCGATCGAAGACACGAGGGAGGTCGAGTTGCCACAGCGTAACTGGATCGCCTCCATGACGCGACCGTCGTTCGCCGACGACTCCACCGGCGACATCGACGAGTTCGACCTGTTGGAGGCCGCACTGCGACAGCGGCCCGACTACATCGTCATGGGTGAGATCCGAGGGGAGGAAGGCCGGACGCTCTTTCAGGTCATGTCGACCGGTCACACGACGTACACGACGTTCCACGCCGACTCCGTCGACGAGGTCCTGAAGCGATTCACTACGGATCCGATCAACGTCTCGAAGACGATGTTCACCGCGCTGGACCTCGTTTCGATCCAGACCCAGACGCGGGTCCAGGGCCGGAAAGTTCGTCGGAACAAGTCCCTGACAGAGATCAACCACTACGAGGCCGAAAACGACGAGATCAACGTTCAGGACGTCTACCAGTGGCAGGCCGAGACGGACGAGTACCTCAAGATGGGCGACTCGAACACGCTCGACGAGATCATGTTCGATCGTGGGTGGGATCACGAGCGCCTCCAGGATGAACTCTTCAAGCGGAAAGTGATCCTGGCCTACCTCATCAGAAACGATCTCAACACGTACGCCGAGGTCGCCGCGACGGTCCAGGCGTTCATAAACGATCAGGAGACTATTCTCACGCTTATCGCGAACGGTCAGCTGGAGAACAGTCTCGAAGACCTGCGCGAGATGGAAAGCGTTCTCATCGACGTCGATCAGGAGAAAGAGGAGCTCGTTCCGCGACCGGACGCGTCGACGGAGACGTTCAACCTCTCGATGGATATCCTCGAACGGGCCGAGGAGTCGCTGTTCGACGAGTACCGCGGGAAAGTCCCGAGCGGACTGGCCAGTGCACTCGACGAGGTCGAACAGGACGACGTGGCAATCGATCCAGCGGACGATACCTCGTTCGACTTCGACGACGAGCTCGGGACCGGATCGACCGCCGACTGGGACGTCGTCGACGGCGAAGAGACGTTTACGTTCGACGGACCACAATCGAGTTCCGGAGCGAATGCGCCGGCAGCGACGCCGTCCTGGCTCGGTGAAGACGACGACATCGACACGACGGCGGGCGAAGCGAACACCGGGACGAACTCGGCCGGCACGGCCAGCCAGCTCGAGGAGACGGCGTCGACGGACCGGCCGGAACTCGAGGGCGAGACGGAGCCGACCCAATCTGTCAGTGACGGATCTACACTCGACCTCGAGGAACCAGCCGGCTCGACGGGTGAACAGACGAGAGACCGATCGGAGTCGGACGAGGGTCCAACGGGACTCGACGGACTCTTTACCGGGATGGACGATACGCTCGAAGCTCTCGAATCGAACGAAACGGCAACAAGCGCCGACGAATCGACGGCGAATGACCGATCGGACGAAATAGACACGTCCGACTTCGACAGCATGTTCCCGGAGACGGAGGTCTCGTCCATCTTCTCGCCCGATGGTGACGACTCCTCGGAGCAAGAACCCGACTGGGAACTGGGCAAGCGTTCGAGAACGACGGGTTCCTCTCAATCCAGCGAGACGGCCGGGCAGTCCGGCGACTGGAAGCCGAACAGCGACAGTGCAGACGATTCGATCTTCGGTGATGCCGACTCGTCCGTATTCGGCGATAGCGATGACACGAACGATGACGAATCCGAGAGCGAAGACGAACCGTTCGTCACCGGCGAGGGCGACGACGACTCGATCTTCGGGACGGGTGAGGACGACGACGCAGGTGACGACGACCCAGCACAAGACGGGGAGGACGGTCGATGAGTGTACAGCAGGGAGCCCCGCCGGACAGTCGATTCGGCGATTCCGACGCGCTCGGGGACAGGTTCTATCCCCTCTATGCGAAACTGTTCAGTGAGGACAGTCAGTTCGTCTCCGACGTCGAGACCAAGCTCGCCCAGGCTCGCATGACGGATACGGTGGAGATGTATCTCTCACGGGCACTCGGAATCGGCTTCATCAGCGGCGCCTTTCTCTGGATACTCGGACTACTGGTCGGGTGGGGCGTTTTCGGGACCGGACTCGTCGAGATCGAGTACCTCATCGGCATCCCGATGTCGAACGAGGCCCTGCTCAGTTTCTGGGAGTCCGCGAAGATTCCCACCCTGATCGTCCTCTGTGGAATCGTCTTCGGGTCCCTCGGATTCGCCCTCGGGTTCGGATCGCTCGTGGCCGTCCCGTACTCCCGTGCTTCGGCCCGGAAACGTGAGATCAACATGCTGCTGACCGATGCGGTCTCGTTCATGTACGCGCTGTCGGTCGGGGGGCTGAACCAGCTCGAGATTCTCCAGGCGATGGCCGAGGCGGACGACACCTACGGCGAGGTGTCAAAGGAGTTTCAGAACATCGTCAACGAGACGGAGTATTTCGATACGGACTACCGGACGGCGATCCGGAATCAGGCAATCGAAACGCCGAGTGACGATCTCTCGCAGTTTCTCACCGACATGCTCTCCATCGTGAACAGCGGTGGTGACATGGAGAGCTTCCTCCAGGACAAGAAAGAAAAGCACATGCGAACCGCCAAACAGCAACAGGAGCTCACGCTCGAGACCCTGGAGCTGTTTGGCGAGATGTACATGACGCTCTCGCTGTTTCCGCTCCTCTTGATCATCATCCTGGTGATCATGCAGATGATCCCCGATTCCGACGTCTCGACCAGTATGCTATACATCTCGGTGTACGCACTGATACCGCTAACGGGAATCGGGTTCATCGTGCTCGTTTCGACCGTCAAACACGACGAGATCGGCGACGGCTACCTCAGTGCGGACGGCGGTCACGAGCGGCTCGAAGTATCTCAGGAGAGCGGACTGCTCGACCTGGGCCTCGTCGAGCAGTTCACCGGCAACTACCGCGTGTTCGATCGGATCAAGAACCGGGAAGGGACGTACGAGACGATGGAAGTGCTCCGTCGGCCCCACCACTTCTTCCGGAACAATCCGATGTACACCCTGGCGTTGACCGTGCCCGCCGTACTCGTCGTCGTCACCACCGCAATGGTACAGAACGCGGCGCCGCTCTCCTGGGGAGAAATGAAAGAAAGCCCCGTCTGGGGGACGTTCATCTACGTCTACTTCCCGGTCTACACGACGGCCATTCCGCTGGCGATATTCTACGAGTGGAACGTCAGAACTCGCCACGCGGTCGTCGCGACCCTCTCCGAGGACCTGCGAAAACTCTCGAGCGCCAACGATACCGGTCTCACCCTGCTCGAGTCACTCAAATCGGTCTCCGATACCACGGCTGGAAAACTCGCCAGGGAGTTCGAGCAGATGAACACGAAGGTCAACTACGGAATGAGTCTCAAAGCGGCGATGATCGAGTTCAACAACAAGTATCACATCCCTCGCCTGGCTCGATCGGTCAAGCTCATCACGAAGGCCCAGGAGGCCTCCAATCAGATATCGAACGTGCTGCGAACGGCAGCGCGGGCGAGCGAGAATCACGACGACATCGAACGCGACCGGAAGTCACGAACCCGGATGCAGGTCGTGATCATCATCATGACGTTCATGACGATGCTCGCCGTCATCGCGATCCTCCAGACACAGTTCCTCGAGACCATGGCCGGGCTCGAAGCCGACGGGGAGGTGGATACGGCCGACGCCGCCGCAGCCGGCGGCCCGGCGGGCGACGCGAGCTTCAGCGAAAACGTCGACATCGACCTCATGTCACTGCTTTTCTTCCACGCCGTGACGATGCACGCCATCCTGTCCGGGTTCATCTCCGGTTACATGCGGGATGCGAAGCTGCTGAGCGGCCTGAAGTACGTGCTCGCGCTCTCTACAGTCGCACTGATCAGCTGGGCACTGGTCGCCTGAAATCATGATTCGAAGCGAGGACACCCAGTCGACCCGAAAGCGAGA
>SLIS01000285.1 GCA_007135505.1 Halovivax sp. | reverse complement strand
GACCGGTATCGTCCACGCTTCCAGGCGCAGGGGTTTCGTCGACCGATGGCGTCTCAGCGCCAGCACTATCGGTCGACGCCGTGTCAGCGCTATCCGTCCGATCGTCGTCGATAGTATCCGTCGACGCGGTATCGTCTGTCGAATCGGTACGGGTCATGCATCGCGCCGATTCCCGGATGGACTCGAAAAAGGGGACCAATCGTTCCGATTCGTTCACCGTCTCGAACAATTCTGAACGGAGTGAACGGCGGCCGGCCACCGACACCCGCAGCTTTATCCCCGATGGCGCGGGTACCCGCGACTGTGACGGGACCCGTCCCGGCGCTCGCCGAGCGAGCGACTGCCTGTGCCGAGCGGCTGCTCGCGGCCGAGACGGTGCTGCTCGCCTCCCACATCGACGCCGACGGGCTCACGAGCGCCGCCGTCGCGTCGAGCGCGCTGGAACGGGCGAACCGGCCGTTCGAGGTCGTCTTCGAGAAGCAACTCGACGAGGACGCGATCGCGGCGATTGCGGCGACCGACTACGACACGGTCTGGTTCACCGACTTCGGGAGCGGACAGCTCGACGTGATCCGCGAGTACGAGGACGCGGGCGCGTTCACGCCCGTCATCGCGGACCACCACCAGCCGGCTGACGCCGACACCGAATTTCACTGCAATCCGCTGCTCGAGGGAATCGACGGGGCGTCCGAGCTCTCCGGCGCGGGGACCACGTACCTCCTCGCGCGGGCGATGGCCGACCAGGCGGCCGGAGAGGGTTCCTCGACCGACACCGGTGATCCGAGCCCCCGGGGGACGACCGATCCAATCCCGGCCGAGGGCGGTACCGTTGCAACGACCGCCCGGCCGGACAATCGCGACCTGGCCGCACTCGCCGTCGTCGGCGCCGTCGGCGACATGCAGGCCTCCGGCGGCGAACTCCACGGAGCGAACGCCGCGATCGTCGAGGAGGGCGTCGAGGCCGGTGTCCTGGAGACGGGAACCGACCTCGCACTGTATGGCACCCAGACGCGCCCGCTCCCGAAACTACTCGAGTACGCGACCGACGTCCGGATTCCCGGCATCTCGAACGACCAGGCCGGTGCAATGCGGTTTCTCGACGAACTCGAACTCGACCTTCGAGACGACTCGGGAGCGTGGCGTCGATGGGCCGACCTCACGAACGACGAGAAACGGACGGTCGCCAGTGCGCTCGTCAAACGCGCGATCGCGAGCGGGGTCCCCGCCTCGAAGATCGACGGCCTCGTCGGGACGAGCTACCAGCTCGCCGCCGAACCGACTGGGACCGAACTCCGGGACGCGAGCGAGTTCTCCACCCTGCTCAACGCGACCGCCCGTTACGACCGCGCCGACGTCGGCCTCGCGGTCTGTCTGGGTGATCGCGATGAAGCCCTCGAGCGTGCCCGAACCCTCCTGCGGTCCCACCGCCGGAACCTCTCGGCGGGCATCGACCTCGTGACGAGCGAGGGCGTTACCCGCGAGGAATACGTTCAGTGGTTCCACGCCGGCGATCGCATCCGAGAGACGATCGTGGGCATCGTCGCCGGAATGGCCCTCGGAAACGACGGCATCGACCGAGACCGGCCGATCCTCGCGTTCGCGACGAAAGAAGACGAGCCAGACGCCGTGAAGGTCTCGTCCAGGGGAACGCACGCGCTGGTTCGGGAGGGACTCGACCTCTCTGTCGTCCTCGGCGAGGCCGCCCGGGCCGTCGGCGGCGACGGCGGCGGCCACGACGTCGCGGCAGGTGCCACCGTCCCGGCCGGAACGGAACCGGACTTTCTCGCACACGCCGACGAACTGGTCGGCGAACAGCTCGGCCGGAACACGTGAGATACCCGCGCGGCGGCCGTGCAGGCAGACGGGCATCACTGTAGCGGACCGGGTTCGAATCGATAGCGTCCGTCACCGATAGCCGGTGCCCAATTTTCCGACGTCCCGACGACGAACGACTCCTTCTGCAAACTACCTGCCGGGCGCAGTGTTCGTCGAATCGGCAAATTCGATATCGCGATATGTAATATACTGTTTAAAAAGGATGCGGCGAACCGGCCCAATTGGGCCGTGAATCAGTCACGACGGACGACGATAACCACCCCCAGCGGTTGACGAACCACTGACCAGCGGAGCCGGTCCACTCGTGTGCCGGTCGCGAGAGGTGCACAGCTGCTTTCCGGCGCACCGAGATCCGACCCACCGGCACGACCGGTCGCACGACGGTGAAACGCAACAACGACGGGCGATTCCGGGGTAGCGTTTCGATGCCCGCCACAACGGGAGCCCACAGGTACGCATCGAACCCCGTTTTGAGCGATATCGATCGCAAAACCCGCGTACGTGATCGATTGATACTCGAAGACGGTACGAATTCGAGATCGGAACGGAGTCATCGAGGGCAGGAGCCGTACGGCCCTCGAGTACGCGACGAGGTTCGAAGGAACGGTGTGGGCTTGCCGAGAGGTACAAGCCAGTACGAGTACTTCGTCCCACTGGTCGGAAACCGAGGACGGGCTTCGTCGCGATACGACGGCTGAGAACGGCGAACCAACATCGAACGGGCGAGAATCGGCTGTTTCGGAACGAATCGCACCGGACAGTACTACTCGACCACGACGTGACCGTCACCCCGAACAGTGACCGTGTGTCGCTCGTACTCGAACTCGACGCAGACGGGCCCTGGAGTACTGGTGACCAGGTCGTCGAGTGCGTCCGGATCGAGGACTTCGTGGAGCGCATCGAGTTCGATCGGATCGACGCCTTTCGCCCGCGCCACCGCTGTTGCGACCTGTACGGCAGTTTCGTCTCGGGCCTCCGCTCCGCCACTGAGTGTTGAGCTGTCGGCGTGCACGAGTATGGGCATTCCACCCGCCATATAAACATGCAGGGACCGTTCAACAGCGTTCACTGTCGTCCACGAAACGAACGACCGTTGCGGCGACGGCCTGGTGAACGGCGAACGAACGTAATGGAAATTTCACGCTGTCGGCCCGGATCAAATACGATATTTACACGACCAACCATTTCAGGAACAGACAGGAATTGCGAGGGACGCTGAACGGCTACACGGGCAGCGGTACGGGCGTTGATTAGTGCTATCGCGCGCACGAGGACCAACGAACCACAACCAGTCTGATCGACCACAACCGTGAATCCCAGCCGCAACCGCAGTACAGCTCTCGAACGGGGCAACTATCGAACAGATCGTACGATAGTACGAGCTGGTTTCGGATGGACTGTGCGATAAGAGACCGGCCCGATGTCGTCCGGACGTTCGACGTAGTAAATACCCGGCGGTGTGCCGGGCTGCCTTTGTGACGAACGCATTGACAGTGCGCACGCACGTGTGATCGCGGTATCGTACGGTAGGACGGTAGCTATCCAGCGAACCGCCCGATAGTGGCTCGGACCCGTCGCTGACTGTACGAGTCCTGACTGCGCTCGTGCTAGCGGTACACTGTCGGCGTCGCGACGGCAATTACGACCGCAACCCGACTTGGCCCGCCCGATCGAACCGGACGACCGGCGTGAGCGGAGGCTGCGCAACCGGCCGGACCGCAGGTTATCGTCGAAAGTCGCCGCGTCCTAGCCGTATGGACGCTATGTGCCGACTTCCGGCGGACAGTACCGTCCGATGGTTAAATATTAAACTCTATGATGCGATATAGAATTTGGATGGGGCAGTTGCAAACCAGTATGAACGTGATCGTGAATAATCGACGTTCTCGGCCCCCTATCCGACGAATTTTCTAATTTGTGTATTCCCGAGTGTGGAAATTATAGAGAGCGGTACATCAGCAACAGCCACACCAACCACGTGCTGTCCCGGCTACGACTGGCGAAATTGATACTCAAAACGGAATACCGCCAACTGCGTCACGCTACAAACCGTTCATAGCGGCGAAAACCCGTCCGATCGCCGCATGCTGTTCGCTCCGGTTCCATGTCCGAGCCGATCACTCACGATCCCGTCGACCACACCGGCGTTCGATAGAAACGTATGGAGCGCACCGTTCCGCGCTGGATCGGCGCCAAATGGAGTCACACGGCCGTCGGGATCCCGGCGAGGATTTCGAGTGGCTGTGACAGGGCGATTTTCCGGGCCGTGAACGGCGCCGTCGTTCGTTACGGGTTGTGGACAGGTCGATCGATGTATGCGCGTCTTCGTATGCGCGTGTTACTCGTACAGACACTCTATTCAATCGCATTCCCTGGTGAAGAGGCACGTCAGCCCAATTCGCGGACTGCAGCAACAACGACTGTGTTGAACCTCCCTACCAGCGCCCGTCCACAGCAATAGTATACCCGTGTCTTCGAGGGTTCTGCCCGCGACAGGTCACGTACAGCGACCGATGACGCCTCGACGTCGATTCCTGCGTTAGGAGCCGTCTCGATACGCATCGTTGATCCTCGGGAAACCCATACATCACTGGCGCCCGAACGCGTAAGCGATGAGCGTCATCCTGGAGTTCACCATCGACGGCGAGGACTTCAAGCTCGGGGCGGTCCTCTCGGGTCCGGAGACTATGCATCTCGAACTCGAACGCATCGTCCCGACAGGGCCCATGATCATGCCGTTCGTGTGGGTGACCGGGGCGAATCACGACGCGTTCGAGGACACCGTCCAGAGTGATCCAGCGGTCAATGAATTTCTGGCGCTTGACGTGATCGGTGACAGCGCCCTGTATCGAGTCAATTGGCACGACGACCCGAGCGACCTCATCGAGGGGATCGCGGCGGCCGATGCGGTCGTGCTCGAAGCCCGCGGAAACAGGGAGTGGCACTTCCGGCTACGGTTTCCGGACCACGACAAACTCTCGTACTTTCACAACTTCATCCTCGAACACGAGATCCCGATTCACATCGAGCGGACGTACACACTGGCCGAAACGACCGAGCGTGGCCACCGATTCGACCTCTCGCAGGAACAACGCGAGGCACTGGTCCTCGCCACCCGGCAGGGCTACTTCACCACGCCGCGAGGGACGAGTCTCGACGAACTCGCCGAAGGGTTGGGAATCAGCGAACAGGCCGTCTCGAACCGGATTCGACGCGGGAACGAGAAGATTCTCCAGCAGGTGTTGCTCACGTCGGCGAGCGACCTGGCAGGAGACCACACCCCATAAAAAAGAATTGAGCCATCAACAGTGCGACCGAAGGAGAGTGGGGCGATAAACCTCGGTGTGAACACACCTCCGAAAGACACCGACAATCGAACGGCGGCGTACGACGCACTTGCATGCGCGTACCGTCACCGAATTGTGGAATATCTGGTGACCGCTGAGGACGGCGTTGCCGCGGTAGAGGAACTGATAGCGTATCTCCTCAGTCACGACCGAGTTGCTGCGGACCGAAGACACGTCGCCGTCAAACTGCATCACATCGCACTGCCGAAGTTGGCGGCGCTGGGATTCATCGAGTACGACGACAGGAACCGGACGGTCCGGTATCGAGAGTCGCCGGTCCTGGAACGGGAACTGCGTCGGAGTACCGACGTGACCGCGGTCACGTAACGTACCCTGGCCGCTTCGATGGCGGCCCGGCAGTCGCCAAAATGGGCCCGGACACGACGAGCACTGGCCGCTTCGAGTCCCTCGAGACTGTACCAGAACGCCAGAGAGCCCACAGTACGAACGGACGAATACCACAAGCGAGATGAGACGCAGTCGACC
Organism: Halovivax sp.; assembly: GCA_007135505.1. The sequence goes on along the minus strand of SLIS01000285.1, from coordinate 2,341 downwards.
CCATCCCGGACACCGTAATTCCGGCTGTTTAGCTGGTCTCAGTCGGCAGCTGGCCGTTTTTGACAGCGATTCGGTGGTCGATCCGTCCGAGGTCCAGGTTCGAGTGCCAATCGACCTGTACTAGCTGCACGGAGACCTGCTGTACGGGATTCGGTATCGCCACATAGGATATATTGCTTGTGGGTGGTGGATAGGCGACTAGATCGGCGTTCGAGCGGTATCCATCACGCAGCCAGAAACAGTTCGTGTGGCCCCGCTACCGGTCACCGACGGGGAGAGCAGGTAATCCGACTAATTCGCCCGGGGCGCAGAGACCACCCGACCCGTCGACGCGCTGTTCTGGCGCGGGCGGAAAGCATTCGACGGTGTCGACGTCGGGCCGAGCGCAAATCCCGTTCGAGCAGCGCCCGTCGTGTCCGCGGTGCCCGGAGAGTCCACGACGGTCCAGAATTACGGGGTAGTATCGAGTGGCGTGGAACCAGGACCGGCACCACCCACGACCGACCCTGGACGATGTCTGACGAGGTGCTCGAATCGAGTCTAGCGATCGACTACGCGGAGTGGTATCGGACAGAACGATCCGTCGCCAACGGTTCGTGTATGACGATTACAATACATCCACCGTTATCGGATGGCCCGTCCGATAGAGGACAGGAGCTGGCGGCGACAGCGGACGATCGTCTTTCGCGCTGGATTCGAAGCCGGAATGGTCGTGTGACTGCCTGTCGCTCGTGACGCGTGTGGCCTTGCCGTCTGCGAACTGCGGTGTCGTAGCGTGGCCCGGCGATTTGGAGTTCCGTCTTGTGCTCGTGCCGGCCCTATGTGCTTGGGTGGCTGCGGCGACGTTGGGTGACTGCGGGGTTGGGTGACTGCGGGACTACAAGTACGCGCACGCACGCGCGAGCTATGCAAGTGTAATGGCCGTCAATGGCCGCCATCATCACCCCCTTCCCGCCATCCGCCGCCGCTCGTACTCCGTTACAACCGACCGCTGGCAGAATAGCCGGGTGAGCAGGCAGCCAACCTCCCCACAGGCGCCACAGAGCGGGCCACTGGCCACCAAAAATCGTCCTCCGGGAGCGATCAGTTATAAGGTGAATTGTACACTGCGATATCGAATTCCCCCACGGCAGCTTCGAACGACGGTCGACAGGGCTGACAGCACCGGCCTTCGAAAAAGTGAGTCCGGTGAAATTGCTGGATATCAGCCACAATGGGGCCAGGTAGCCGATTTGAGGTGGACTGACCGAGACAGCTCGCTGGCACCAGTGCCGAACGGCGGGGAGACCGCGCTGCCGTTCGGCAGACCCACGGCGTTACGGCAGGCAAGGAGGAACGGACTGAATCGCCGGGAAAGATACGCTTCTCGGACCGGAGAGAGTCGTCGAAGACATCGTCCCACTCACTCGTCACGACGTCTGGCAGCCCGGGAGTTCGGGACCGGCCGGGAAGAACAGCTGTCGGCGAGGGCTACATCACGGACTGCTGTTCGCGAAGGGATCGGACGATCGAGAACGGATCCGGGACCGCCGAGGCCTGGTCTCTCAGGTGATCGAGGACGTCGACCAGCACCTCACGCAGTTCCTGTCGGGACGAGACCCGGACGAGCTGGTCGGTCCCGGAGACCTCGCCGATCGAATATCCGAGTCGAAGTTCCCAACAGCGGGTGACTCCCAGTGTCGGGTGGACGTGATCCGCATCGGTCCGCACCGCCTCCAGCGTCAGGCCGGATTCGCGACTTCGATAGACGAGTCTGTCCGGCGCCCTGGTGACGACACACCAGCCCGGCGGCAGGGACTCGGGCGGTAGCAGGTCCCACTCCATTGACATCGATGACTTCGATGGGGCCGTCGGAAAAGTCGATTCGGCTTGCGCACGCACCGATCGTCCGACTTTTAGCCGTCCCGCGCGGAGCGTCTTGTATGGCGGACTTCGACCCGGACCTGTTCGAGGACAAATACGCGAACTACTTTCCCGAGTTGCAACAGGCGTATAAGAACGCGTTCAACCGGATGAACGACCGGTACGACTCCGGACTCGTCCACGCGATCGACCAGCAGGTGTTGAACGAGAGCGAGCCGTTCTACGAGGGAGACGGCGAGTTTCGCGTCGAATTGCCGGACGATCCCTACGACCGACTCTCGGGCGTCGTGGTCGAGGAGGATCAGTTCGAGAAAGTCCTCGAAATCCACGTCGATGAGATCGAAGCCGAACTGAAGCGCGTGTTCGGATGTGCCTGATTCGACCCCTTCGGACGGTCTCGATGTTCGAACCGAACACCAGCGACGGAAGGCCTAAGGAGCGTCGCACCCAACCACGTCGTATGAGCACGGAGACACAG
>SLIS01000047.1 GCA_007135505.1 Halovivax sp. | reverse complement strand
TCTACATTCTCACCCGGAGCGAGCGCGACTACGATCCGCGGACCGATCCACACCGCGACCGGGCGTTCGAGATCCACCCCTCCAGACAGGGCGAAGGAATCGGTCCCGCAGACGAGCGACCGGCGCCGACCAGGGATGACGACGAGCAGGCAGCGAAGTCCGGTGACGCATACTGGGACGACCGGTCGTACGCGGACGACGAGGCCGACTGGGACGACGTCGACGTCGAGTGGGACGATGACGACGATACCTGAACCGCAGACGACGGCAGTTGGTCGTCGCTGCCCGCGGGTTGGTCGCTGCTGCCCGTGACAACGTCGCACGTGAACGGTTCGCGGCCGCGCTACTGGCAGATGATCGTCCGTCTGCGCCTCCAGCAAACACGACACGTGACGGGTTCGATCCGGCGACCGACCCAACCGTCAATGTCCCCCGCCCCGAAGTTGGCACATGACCGTGGACGAGGACAGACTCCGTGAGGATATAGAGGCGAACGCCGAATTCGGGGCGATCGATGCAGACGAGGGCCGAGGACGGACGGTCCGCACCGGCACGGACGCGAACCGCAAGGCGCGCGACCGCCTGGTCGCCCGACTCGAAGCCGCCGGGCTGGACGTCGAGTTCGACGCCGTCGGGAACGTCCTCGGGACCTGGACGCCACCCGGTGTCGACCCGGACGTGACACCGATCGTCGCCGGCAGTCACCTCGACTCGGTCCCCGAGGGCGGTATCTTCGACGGCCCGCTCGGCGTTTACGGCGCGCTCGAAGCCGTCCGGTCGCTGCGAGAGCGGGACGTGACTGTCGATCGGCCGATCGGCGTCGTCTCGTTCACCGAGGAGGAAGGCGCCCGCTTCGGCGGCGGGATGCTGGGTTCCGCCGTCGCGACGGGCCAGTTGGAGCGGACCGACGCACTCGACGTGAAGGACGACGACGGCGTCACGCTCGAGTCGGCACTCGAGGGGATCGACTACCGGGGTGAGGGCGTGATCGACGCGAGTCGGTGGGCGGCCTTTCTCGAACTGCACGTCGAGCAGGACACCCGCCTGGAGGAGGCCGGTATCCCGGCCGGCATCGTCACCACGGTGACCGGCATCGCCCAGGCGACGGGGCGCTTCGCGGGCGAGGCCAATCACGCCGGGGCGACGGCCATGGACGACCGTCGAGATGCGCTGGCCGCGGCGAGCGAGTTCGTACTGGCCGTCGAGGAAGCGGGCCGGACCGCGGCGAGAAACGGGGATAACACGGCCGTCGCAACCGTCGGGAAGGCGACCGTCAGTCCGAACGCGACGAACGTCGTCCCCGGTTCGGTCGAACTCGGCGTCGACGTCCGCGACGTCGAGCGCGAATCGATGGAGCGCATGTTCGACGGACTGGACGATGCCCTCGAGGAGATCGAAGCGTCGCGAGCCGTCGAGACCGAGTTCGAGCGGACGCTCCACGTCGACCCGGCTCCGATGAGCGAGGACTGCAGACGGGCGTTGCGAACCGGTGCGGAGGACGTCGGCGTCGACTCGATGGCCATGCACTCCGGCGCCGCTCACGACGCGATGCGCGTCTCGCGGGTCACGAACGCGGGCATGCTCTTTGCGCCCTCTCGGGACGGGATTTCGCACAATCCGCGCGAGTGGACGGACTGGGCCGACTGTGCGACCGCGACGCGGGTGCTGGCGAGGGGGCTGGAAACGCTCGCGCAGAATTCGTGACGGACTCGGCCGTCTCAGTCCTCGGCCGTCGCGGCACTCGCACCCTCACCGACCTCGTCGGTCGGCACCGTCCCGTCGTCGTTCCAGCCGCGGACCTCGTAGTACTCGGAGAGGGCGGCCTCGAAGTCCGGCAGGTCGTAGGGCAAGGCGTCGTCACTCCGGTCGAAGCCGCGCTGGTTGTTGAAGTGACGCTCGAGGGCGACGACTTCGCCGCCGATCTCGAGTAGCTCGTCGTACTCGGCGTCTAACAACTCCTCGAAGCGCTCTTCGGTCATGAAGTCCCGCGAGAACTTACAGAGGACGGCGCTGTCCTTGATCGCGTTGATGTTTTCCTTCTCGACGATCTTCGGCGGTTTGCCGTCGAGGCCCGCCTTGTCCATGGCCCCCTCGCGAACGAGCGGGTACTCGTAGGGGTAGAACTCGGCGTACATGTGGTCGGCGCCGCGGTTCGACGTGGCGAAGGCCAGCCCCTGCCCGTTGAGCGTGCGGCCGTCGTGGGCGGCGAACTCGAGGCCCTTGACCGTCCAGTTCTCGACGCCGAGTTCGTCGTGACAGCGGTCGATGCCCTCGGCGAGCGTGTCACCGATACCCTCGCGGTAGGCGATCTGCTCTACGGTCTCGAAGATCAATTCGGCGTTGCCGAACGCGTCCTCGCTCGCGAGGTAGGCCGAGACCACGTCGCCACAGGAGATGGTGTCCATTCCCAGCTGGTCGCACAGCTCGTTCGCCTGCATGACGTCGACGATGTCGTCGATGCCGGCGTTCGAGCCGAAGGCCATGTTGGTCTCGAACTCCGGACCCTCGGTCTCTACGCCGCGTTCTTCGTCCTTCGTCGGAAGTTTGCACGCGAACGCACACGCCGAGCAGGTACCCTTCTTGTACTTCTTCTCCGCGACGCGGTCGCCCGAGATCGATTCGACGTCGTCGTAGGACAGCTCCGAGAAGTAGTACGTCGGCAGCGCCTCGACGGAGTTGGCGTACTCGGTGACGGAGGTCGTCCCGGCTTCCTTCATCGGGTTCTCGGACTGGGCGGCCTCGCCGTGGATCTCCATCTGCAGCGGCGGAAGCTCGACCTCGGCGGTGGAGTCGCCGTCGAACGTGATCGCCTTCACGTTCTTCGACCCGAGGACGGCTCCCAGCCCCCCGCGGCCGAACGCCCGGCTCTCGGAGGTCATGATCGAGGCGAACCGAACCCGGTTCTCGCCGGCCGGGCCGATCTGGAGGAGGTGGTCGGCGTCCACGTCGTGTTCGTCCTCGGCCCACGCACAGACTTCCTCGGAGGTGGCGTGCTCGAGTTCGGGCACGGCCTCGAACTCGACGCCGTCGTCCGAAACGTGGATCACGACCAGCTCGTCGCTCTCGCCGACGACCTCGACGGCGGCGTAACCCGTGGCCGTGAAATTCCGCGAGAGGAACCCGCCGGCGTTCGAGGAGAGCAGTCCGTCGGTCAACGGCGAAACGGCCGTCGCAGACATGCGGCCGGTGAAGCTCATCGTCGAGTACTGCATCGGCCCCGTGGCGAAGTAGACGCGGTTCTCGGGGCCGAGCGGATCGACGTCGAACGGAATCCGGTCGTGTGCAAGCTTCGTACAGACGCCGCGCCCGCCGACGAACGCGGCGGTGACGTCGTCGATCGGCTCCGTCTCCGTCGTGCGGGAGTCGAGATCGATCGTCAGCAGAGGTCCCGGGACGTGTCGCATGGACCACAGTGGCATCCGAACTCGCAAAACGGTACCGGTTTCTGAAATCGGGAGTAGGCGTCGTGTCCGTCGATACCCGTTCAGGCCGATGAATCAGTGCGGCCGGGGCGATCGACGCCGAACGTCGGCTCCGTGGCGATCGTGGTATCGACAGCGGACGCTGCAAGCTGAAACGGCGATCTACCGGCACGGTTCGGCGCACCTACCAGCACGTTTCACCACAGTTACCAGCACCTATCAACTCCATAACTACGCGTCTCACTCGCGCAGCACGGGACATGTGGCCGTGGGAGCACGTCGTCGTCGGCTACCTCGCGTACTCGCTGCTGTGTCACCTGTACTACCGCGACTCGCCGGGCGGGCTCGAGACGGTCGCCGTCGTGTTCGCCTCCGTACTTCCCGATCTGATCGACAAGCCACTCGCCTGGGAGTACGGTCTCTTCGAGTCCGGGTACGCGCTGGGTCACTCGATCTTCTTCGCCGTTCCGCTGTCCATCGCCGTCGGACTGCTTGCCAGGCAGGTAGGGCGGACCCGCGTCGGGATCGCCTTCGGCCTCGGCTATCTGCTGCACCTGCCGGCCGACGTCCTCGACGGCTACCTCCGCGGCGGCGTTTACAATCACAACATCCTGCTCTGGCCGCTCGAACGCGGCGCGGGCTACGGCGAGGAACCCGGCTTTCACGACCAGTTCCTCCACCACTTCGGCCAGTATCGCGAGGAGCTGACGGCGGGCGACCCCTCGACCTACATTCTCGCCCAGCTCGGCCTTACCGTCCTCGTTGCCCTCGTCTGGCTCTACGACGGGGCGCCGGTACTCAGGGAGAGTCTGGTCGGCGGAAAACAACTCGGCGGACGCCTGCGTGCGGCGATGGGAAGAACGTCGTAGCAAGCGGGCCCGGGGCGACCCCCGGTATTGACCGACACGCCGCCCGATTTCTCTCGAGCGGACGTGTCGTATTAGCAAGTAGTGCTGGACCGATACGGTTCCGCGAGCGTGCGAGCGGTCAGCCGTGAGTGAGTAGGGTAGGGGAGTTCACTCGTCCGAGTACATCTCCTCGATGCGGTCTTCGAACCGCTCCGTGATGGTCCGGCGCTTCTTCTTCATCGTCGGCGTCATGAGGTCGTTCTCCTCGGTGAACTCCTCGCCGATCAGGCGGAACTTCTTGATCGTCTCGTGGGACTCGAAGTCCTCGTTGACGCGGTCGACCTCCGTCCCGACGTACTCGCGGACGCGGTCGTCGGCACAGATCGCCGCCGAGTCGTCGGGGAGGTCGATGCCCTCCGCGTCGGCCCACTCGTGGATGTGCTCTATGTTCGGTACGAGCAGCGCGGAGACGAACTTGCGGCCGTCGCCGACGACCATGCACTGCTCGACGACCTGGCTGGCCGCGAAGCGGTCCTCGATCGGTCCCGGTGCGACGTTCTTGCCCGTCGAGAGCACGAGGATCTGCTTCGCTCGCTCGCGGAACTCGAGGTAGCCGTCGGGACGCCGGTGGACGATGTCACCGGTGCGGAACCACTTGCCCGCACGCTCCGGCCGTTCGAGTTCGCCCTGGATCGACGACGGCGGGTCGTCGGTGAACGCCCGCTCGGTCGCGCCGGGTTTGTTCCAGTAGCCATCGCTGACGTTCGGCCCGCGGACGACGAGCTCGCCGACTTCGCCCGGATCGTCCGCGAAGGCGTCGTCCTCGACGACGCTCTTGTCGAGGCCGGTCTGGATGTCGACGACCGGCGGACCGATGGTTCCGATTTTGGGGTCCTCGGGCGGGTTGGTCGTCACGACGGGCGACGTTTCGGTGAGTCCGTACCCCTCGTAGATCGGCAAGCCCATCGCGTGATAGAGCGAGGCGAGCTCCGGCGAGAGGCTTCCGCCGCCGCTGATGAGCATCTCGATGTTACCACCAAGCGCCTCGCGGACCGTCGAGAAGACGAGTTTGTCGGCGAGCTTGCGCTTGGTCTCGAGGATCGTTCCCGGCGACTCGGCGCGGTGGTACTCGACGCCGACGTCGACCGCCCACTCGAAGATGCGCTCTTTGACCGCGGACTCACTCGCCTGATCGCGGATCGCATCGTAGATCTTCTCGTACACCCGCGGGACGCTCGTCGCACCGGTGGGCTCGACCGCGTTGAAGTCGTCCTGGAGCGTGTCCGGACTCTCTGCGTACGCGACCGTCGCACCGCTTGCGAACGCCAGGAAGTGGCCGGCCGTCCGCTCGAAGACGTGTGCCAGCGGAAGGTACGAGACGAACCGCGAGTGCTCGTCGATCGACGGAACGTCGGGCGCCCTGTCCGGTCGTGGCGCGACGCGCTTTCTGATCTGGTTGACGTTCGACCGGAAGTTGCGGTGGGTGAGCTGGACGCCCTTCGGCCTGCCAGTGGTGCCGCTGGTGTAGATCAGACTCGCGAGGTCGTCCATCGCCGGCGCGTCGATCCACTCCTGGTAGGCGTCGGGATCGAAGGTCTCGCCACCACGCTCGTAAACGTCGGCGAGCGAGTAAATGTCCGCACGGTCGTAGCCCTCGATCGCGTCGATCGAGACGATGAAGGAGAGGTCGAGTTCGTCCTCCACTTCGAGGACGCGTTCGAGCAACTCGTCGTTCTCCACGATGACCGCGTCCGCCCCGGCGTCACCGAGCAGGTACTCCACCTTGCCGGGTGAGGAACCCGGATAGACCGTCGTGATCACGCCGCCCGCCGACAGCAGTGCCCAGTCCGACTGGGCCCACTCCATCCGGGTGTCGGCGTAGATCCCGATTCGATCGCCGGTCTCGACGCCGAGGTCGCGAAACCCGGCCGCGAGTTTCCGGACGACGTCGCGCATTTCGCCGTAGGTTATGGTCTCCCACTCGTCCGGGGCCGGTTCCGACAGGACCGATCGTGTCAGCGATCGGTCGTAGACACCGCCCTTGTACATCTGCGCCGGCCGATCCGTGTGTCGCGACGCCGCGTCCTCGAACAGCCGGCCGAGTGTCGTCTCCCCGATTACTTCGTCCGTGTACTCGCGCTCTGCAGCCAACCAGTTCATACTTCCGTGAGAGTGTCTCACGCATGATAAAGGCTAAGGATCAGCGGGGCGATTGAAAAGAGTTTATTCGGCCATTTCCGCGCATTCGAGTAGATTTTACGGTTTTATTGGCGGATAGATTATGGTTCCGGGAGAATCGTAACTCGGCCACCGGATTCCGGGTGCCCTCGCTGCGGAACCGGTGTCGGTCGCGCCACGATCGGCTCGCACCGCGCCCGTCTGTCACCGGAAGTTAAGATTCCCCGTCGCGTCTGACCGGACGACTGTGCGCCTCGTACAACTGACGATCCCGACCGGTTCGCGCGAATCGGTGCTGTCGACGCTCGACGATCGGGGCATCGACTACGTCGTCTCGGAGGAGACGAGCAAGCGGGAGTACACGGCCGTGGTCTACTTTCCGCTCCCGAAGCCGGCCGTCGAACCCGTACTCGATGCGCTGGGCGACCAGGGCATCTCGGAGGACGCTTACACGGTGGTTCTGGACGCCGAGACGGTCGTTTCCCGGCGGTTCGACGCGCTCCAGGAGGAGTACGCGGAAGACAGCGTCGAGTCCGAGCGGATCTCCCGCCAAGAGTTGCTGAGCGAGGCCCGATCGCTCACGCCGACGAGCGACGTCTACGTCACCCTGACGGTCGTGAGCGCGATCGTGGCAACCGCCGGCCTGTTGCTCGATTCGCCGGCCGTCGTGGTCGGATCGATGGTGATCGCGCCGCTGATCGGACCCGCACTCGGCGCGAGCGTCGGGTCGGTACTCAACGACGAACCGCTGTTCCGATCCAGCCTCCGGTACCAACTCGTCGGTGTCGTCGTGGCCATCCTGGCTGCAGCCGTCTTCGCGTTCTTCGTTCGCGTGACAAACATCGTCCCGCCCGGACTCGACCTGTCGGGCGTCGACGAGATCGGCGAACGGCTCGCTCCGGATCTGCTCTCGCTCGCCGTCGCGCTCGGTGCGGGCGTCGCCGGCGTGGTGAGCATCTCGACCGGGATCGGAGTGGCGCTCGTCGGCGTCATGATCGCCGCCGCACTCATTCCGCCGGCGGCCGCCGCCGGCATCGCGATCGCCTGGGGTGAACCAGCCGCAGCCACGGGAGCGACGGTGCTCGTGTTCGTCAACGTCCTCTCGGTAAACCTCGCCGGTCTGCTAACGCTGTGGTACGCCGGCTACCGCCCGGAACGGCTCTGGGACCTTGGGCCGACGGAAGAACGCGTCCGCCGACGCGTCGTAGGGCTCGTGGTCGTCGTCGGAGTCTTCACCCTCTTCCTGGGCGGGATTACGTTCGCCTCCTACCAGGCGGCCACCTTCGAGGAGGCCGCCAGCGACGAGGTCGAAACCGTCCTCGCGGAGGACGAGACCTACCAGCTGCTCGACCTCGAGGTCGAGATGGACGAGAACTTCCCCTTCCGCTCGCCGGAGAACGTGGTCATCACGGTCGGTGGGCCACCCGGCGAGGGCGACCCCGAGCTCGCCGCGACGCTCAGAGACCGCGTCGCCGCACAGGCGTCCGACGACGACGTCACCGTCCAGGTACGGTTCGTCGGCGTCATCGAGGGCGAAACCTGAGACCACCGCTGCCGAGGACCGATCCGTCGCGGTAACGTGGG
>SLIS01000069.1 GCA_007135505.1 Halovivax sp. | reverse complement strand
GAACCGTCGTCGGGAACGTCGATCACTCGGCGGGAGTAACGGGAGACTCCGCCGTGTCCTTGACGACGTCGGTGTGGAGGTGGCAGGCTGCGGGATGAGATTCGTCGGCGAGGGCCGGGTTCTTCGTTTCGCACACGCTCTCGTAGCGGTCACGGAGCGAGGCCCCAGCCCGGTCCCACTCGTCGTCGACGACGCGTTCGAGGGCCTCCCGCACAACCGTCCGATCTGTCGCTGGGAGTTCGATATCGAAGAACCGTTCGTAGAGGACGTCGACTACGGCCTCTCGGTCGCTCGCGTCCAACTCGTCGTGGTCGTCGACGTCGGCCGTCTCGTAGGCCGTCTCCAGCGCAATATTCTCCCCTTCGATTCGCTGGCGGACGTCCATCACCGTGCGGTAGGCGTCCTGGTCGAGCGACAGGTCCGTCGGTTGAATGACTTTCGGGCACCGGGTTCGAAACCGGCAGCCACTCGGCGGGTCCCGCGGCGAGGGCACGTCGCCGGAGATCGTCTCGCGATCCCGATCCCGCTCATCGGTCGAGGCACGCGGAACACTCTCTAGCAGCGCCTCCGTGTACGGGTGGCGCGGATCGGCGAAGAGGTCCTCGGCCGGGGCGATCTCGACGATCTCGCCCAGGTACATCACGGCAACCCGATCACAGACGTGACGAATTACCGAGAGGTCGTGGCTGATTAGCAAGTACGTGAGGTCCAGTTCCGCCTGAAGGTCGTCGAGTAGGTTGAGAACCTGTGCCTGAACCGAGACGTCGAGGGCACTCGTCGGTTCGTCGAGGACGATGAACTCGGGTTCCAGCGCGAGTGCCCGGGCGATGCCGACGCGCTGACGCTGACCGCCGGAGAACTCGTGTGGATACCGGTCCATCTGGTCCGCAGAGAGGCCGACACGCTCTAAGAGGAACTGGACGCGATCTTCCCTGAGCTGGGCGTCGGTCGGCGGCTCGACCCTGACGGTCACGCCGTCATCGTTCGTCACCACATCGGCCGTCAGCGGATTCGGAATCTCCGCGACGACGGCCCGATCTCCGTCGAGTTCGGCGCCGGACGACTCCGCCGCGATACCGACAGTCACGCCGTCGTCGGTCGTCCGCACGTCCGTCGTCAGTCGGTCCGGCGCGGCCACGACGACCTCGTCGGTGCTGGCGGCGTTCGTCCGGATCGTCTCACCACTGACGCCAGCCCGAACGACGACAGGGACGGTGACAACGCCGTCGCGCGCGTCGAGGGCTTTGTCGACGTCGTCGTCGATCTCGACGGTGACGTCTTCCGGATCGATCCCGTCCGTGGTGACGTCCGCGACTGCGTCGACAGTCGTGTCGGTCTCGGGCCAGTCGTGCGTCTGCAGCGGCTGTTTGACTATCTCCCCGATGGTCATCCGCGGGTCGAGACTCGAGAACGGGTCCTGAAAGAGGATTGCGGCATCCCGCCTGAACGGCGGTGGTCTGAAGTACGCCCGTCTGATCCCGAAAATGTAGACCAGTGCCAGCGCACTCAGCGTGATCCCTACGACGGCGATCGCCGGCAGGACGAAGAGGGTGGCAATCGCCAGAACGAGGGCCGTTCCGAGCGTCCAGGCGGCGGCTCGCCACCCCCAGATCGACTGGGTCGCCAATCCGTACGCGGCCGGGAGTAACGCCCCACCGATTAGCACCCAGAGCACACCGAGGACGCCGATCGACGCGGAGGCCGTCGAGATGGGCGCCATTTCGCCGAAGACAGCCGCTGCCACCAGGAGCGCGCCACCACCGACGACACCGACTGCGACGATCGCCAGGACGATGGCGACGACTAGCGCGTGAGTCGGGAGGGGTCGGATACTCGGACTGTAGGGATCGATGTCGTAGACGTTCTGTTCGTCGTACTCGACCGTTCCCGCGGTCGGCGACTGCAAGTTCAGGATCGTCTCACCGGTCGTCGACTTTCCGCAGCCGGATTCACCGACGAGACCGAGCGTCTCGCCCTGTTCGATCTCGAAACTGACACCGTCTACTGCCCGGACGGCAACCGGCTCGTGTCCCAGCAGGCGATCGACGATCGAGTTCTGCTCGTAAAAGTACTTCTTGAGGCCCGATACCGCAACCAGCGACTGTCTCTCGTGCTCGTCAGTCATTCGGTCTCACCCGACCCACCGGCCTCCTCGCCAGCCGGTTGTGTTTCGACTTCGCGACCCGTCCCCGTGTCGTCAGTGTGCGGTTCCGCCTCGGTGTCGGCGACCGGGCGCGAGGCCGTGTGGCTCGCCGGATCCGTTTCGAAGTAGTCGTCGGGAAGCGCCCGTGATTGGGCGTAGTTCGTCTCGGCGAGGTAACACCGCGTCTCGTGGTCACCTCCGTCGTTCACGTCGAAAGCGGGCGGTTTTTCGAGACACTCGGTCATCGCTTTCGGACAGCGGTCGGCGAAGTAGCACCGATCCTCCATCTCGTGATCGAGGAGGCTGGGGACGTTGCCGGGAATCGGATGGAGTCGCTCTCCGGCTTCTTCCAGGTCAGGAATACTGCCCAGCAGCCCTTTCGTGTACGGGTGGACGGGACCGTCGAAGACGTCCTCGAGGCTACCTCGTTCGACGATTTCACCGGCGTACATCACCCCGACGCGCTCACACATCCGCGCGACGACGCCGAGGTTGTGCGTGATCAGTAGAATCGTCATGCCCGTCTCGGCCTGCAGTTCCGAGAGCAAGTCCAGGATCTGAGCCTGGATCGTCACGTCGAGTGCCGTCGTCGGTTCGTCTGCAACCAGTACGTCCGGCTCTCCCGCGAGGGCCTGTGCGATCATCGCCCGCTGGAGCATCCCGCCGGAGAATTCGTGGGGGTACTCGTCGGCTCGTTCGACGGGATCAGGAATTCCGACCAGTTCGAGTAACTCGATGGCACGATCGCGACTCTCCTCGGTTACGTACCGTTTGGAGGGAAGTACCGACGAGAGGACGTAGTTCCCGAAGGTGTACTCCTCGCTGTCCGTCCGTGCCCGCGTCGACCGGGGGTTCGCGCTCGCTCGGCGCTGCACCTCCACGGCTTCCGAGAGCTGCTCTCCCACGGTGAGACTGGGGTTGAAGCTGCTCTCGGGGTCCTGGAAGATCATGCTGAACGACGTACCCCGTAGCGATTGCCTGACTGCCGGTGGGACCTCCAAGAGATCGACCACGTCGTCGTCGACGGCGTCGGGATACTCGTCACGGACGTCGGCAGCTAATTCCTCGTTGCGGTACCCGATCGATCCGTTCGTTATCCGGCCGGGCGATTCGACCAGATCCATGATCGAGAGGGCGGTGACGCTCTTGCCACTGCCACTCTCGCCGACGATGCCGAACACTTCACCCTGTTCGATGGTGAGGTCGAGGTTCGACACCGCGTTGACTCTCCCCTCACCGGTGAAGAACTGGGTCGTGAGATCGTTGATTTCTAGTAGCGTCGTAGCCATTTCAGACACCTCGTTCGCCTCCTTCGATGTTCGGGTCGAGTGCGTCCCGGAACCAGTCGCCGAGCAGGTTGATACTGATGATCGCGAGCATTATTCCGATGCCAGGGAGGACCGACACCCACGGCCGGGTCCGCAGGTAATCCTGCCCACGTTCGATCTCGTATCCCCACGAGAGCGTCGTTCCGGAGAACCCGAGGTAGGCCAGCGACGCTTCGAGCAGGATAATGACGGCGACCTGTATCGTCGCGAGGACGATGATCGGCGTCAGACTGTTCGGGAGGACGTGGGAGACGAGAATCTTGGCGTTGCTCATCCCGTAGCTCCGACTGGCTTTGACGTACTCCGCATTGCGTAACGACAGCGCCTCGCCTCTGGCGACTCGAGCGAACCACACCCAGATAACGAGCGCGGCGACGATCGTCACGGACCCCGGTATGGGAATCGACCCCGGCATCGAGGCGACGTGATCGCTACGCGGTATCAAGATGCTCGGAACCCAGTCGGACGTCGCTGCCACGACGAACGGATCCGCGACTCGTATCGGCCTCGATCCGAACACGCCGATCAACGCGAGCGCGAGAACGAGGGCAGGGAACGCCAGCATGATGTCCGCAATCCGCATCAGCGAATCGTCGACCCGGCCGCCGTAGTATCCGGCGACGAGTCCGACTGGCACCCCGATAAACAACGCAAGTACCGTCGCCGCAATACCGACGAGTAACGAGACGCGAGCCCCGTAGACGAACCGGGAGTAGACGTCCTGTCCGACGTTGTTCGTTCCAAGAACGTGTTCGCTCGTCGGTTCGACCTCGAGCTGGACGATTTCGCCGTCCTGAGCCGACGACGTGGTGTACTCGTGCCCGATCGGCGGATACTGGGCACCGTCTTCGTTGAAGTACCCGGTTCGCGTCGGGTCGTGGGTCGCCAGGAACGGCGCAAACACGGCCATCAAAACGATGGCCACGAGCAGTACCAGCCCGATCTTCGGGAGCATGCTGGCCGAGAACGTTTCTTTCAGATTCGATCTGACGCGATCCGAGATCATTCGTCTCTCACCTGTGGGTCCAGATAGCGATAGACGACGTCGACGACGATGTTGATCGCCACGAAGGCGACGGCTACGAAGAGGATGATCCCTTGCATGAGCGGCCAGTCACGGATGTCGATCGCGTCGATCAGCCGAAGTCCGAGACCGGGCCAGTTGAAGACCGTCTCGGTGATGACGGCGCCGCCCATCAGCGTCCCCATCTGAAGGCCGAGAACGGTGATGATCGGGATCATCGTGTTTCGCAGCACGTGCTTGTACCGGACCAGGACGCCCGGTAGCCCTTTGGCCTGCGTGGCCGTCACGTAGGGCTTTCCCAGTTCGTCTATCATTCCACTCCGCGTGAGTCGGGTGATGAGCGCCGTAAAGTACGTCCCCAGCGTCAACGCCGGGAGCGTTATGTGGCGCAACCAGGTTAGCATCTCGTTGAGCGAGCCCTGCGTAAACATCGCAAGCATCGCGTCGGAGAAGCTCACTGCCCGCCGACCGGTCGGGAAGCTGTAGAAACTTATCCCGGACAGGCTCGGATACGGAATCCCGAACCACACCCCCAGAATAAGGATGAGCATCAGTCCGAGCCAGAAGTTCGGCGTGCTGATCCCCAGGAGCGAGAACATCGTGGCCCCGTAGTCGGAGGGTTGGCCCCGTCGCGTCGCGGAAATGACGCCCAGCGGGATCGCGATGACGATCGCGACGATGGTCGCGGCGATCGCCAGTTCGAGCGTCGCCGGAACTCGTTCGAGGACCATCACGTCGACGTTCCGACTCGACTGCCAGGAATACCCCAGATCACCGGTGAGTAACCCGAGGAGGTAATCGAAGTACTGTTCGTATATTGGGTCGTTCAATCCCTCCTGCTCCCTGACGTGCTCGATTCTGGAGCGAGTCGCCCCCTCACCGAGCATGAGCGTCGCTGGATCACCTGGAGAGACTGCTCTGAGAGCGAAGAGAACCGTAACGACACCCCAGATCACGAAAATGCCCTGGAGCACCCGACGAAGGAGAAATTTTCCTAGTGACATCGAGGTTGTCTGCGGAGAGACCGCGGGGGACGATTAGACTTTCGCTGCTAGGTCCGAGGCGTTACGGTTCCATCTCCCAGATGTAGATGGTCTCGTCCTCTCGGGGATCCCAGCTGATCGAGTCCTTGACACCGTAAATGCTCTCCTGGGTGTGTAAGAACACGAACGGCGCCTTCTCGTGAGCGAGTTCGTTGACGTACTCGAGCTGCTCTCGTCGTTCGTCCGGATCTTCGATCTGCTGGCTCTCGAGGATCTCGTCGCTGAGTTCTTCGTCGTCGAACGTTCGCGACGGGTTGTCGGGGATCGTGAAGAATCCCTGTACCCCGTAGTCCGTGTCGCCAGTGATCGTCCCCCAGCCGATCAGGTAGAACGGGTGTTCGATCTCGTCCGGATCGACGCCGGCGGAGTTTGCGTCGGAGACGACCGGGAACTCGACGATGTTGGCCGAACACTCGACGTTCGGCAGCTGGTCGATCATGTCGGCAGCCGTCTCGCCGACCTCCGCGTCGTTCAGGTATCGACCCTGCGGACAGGTGAGCTCGATCTCGGCGGGATCGTCCTCGGTGTATCCGGCCTCTTCGACCAGCTCTTCGGCCATTTCGGGGTCGTGGTCGTACGGACTGACGTCCTCGTTGAACCCGTTGATACCGGGCGCGACCGGCTGCCCTCTCGCTTCGCCGAATCCGTCGAGGACGGTGCTGACGATCTCTTCGTTGTCGACGGCGTAGTTCATCGCCTGCCGGAACTCCTCGCTGTCGAACGGCTCGACCGTGTTCTTCATCGGCATGAAGATGTTCCGGAAGCTCGTAACCTGCCTAATCTCGACGTCGTCGGCCTGGTTGACGCTATCGACGTCTGCCGGAAGGATGTTGATCGTCACGTCCGCCTCGCCGGTTTCGAGTGCGTTGACGCGACCGCTTGACTCGCCGTCGGCGTTGAACGTCACGCGTTCGAACGGCGGTTCCTCGCCCCAGTAGTCGTCGAAGGCCTCGAGGACGATCTCCTCGCCGGAGGTGAATTCGACGACCTCGTACGGACCGGTACCGTTGAAGTCCTCGGGATCCGCACCGGAAATCGCCTCGTTCTCGGCATCGTGGTTGTCTATCGCCCAATCCATGTTGATCGCACGAGCGTAATTACCGAACTCGAACTCCGCCAGACCGGGTGCCGCTCCGTAGTCGATCGCCACGGTCGTTTCGTCGACTGCTTCTGCCCCCTCGATCGATCCGAGACCGAACGCACCGATCGGACTGGCGACGCCCATGTCGTCGTCGACGGTTCGATTGATCGTCCACGCGATGTCCTCTGCAGTGAGGTCGTCACCGTTGTGGAAGACGACGTCGTCTCGAATCTCGACGAGGGTTCGCCCCTCCCCCTCCTGGATCTCCCAGTCCTCTGCAACACGAGGGAAAATACCCTCGCCGGGTTCGAAGTCGAACAGCGGCTCGTAGATGTGGTCGTACACGTCGAAGTAGTCGCCGGTAATGTGATCGAGCGGATCGATCACGTCCGGGAACTGCGACAGCGTGATCGTGAGTTCTTCACCATCGTCGTCGTCACCGAGACAACCGGCCATCGCGAGCAATCCCGATGCTCCAGCAACCCCACCACTGTACCGAAGTACGTCTCGACGATTCGCGGATAATTTGTCAGCACCCTGCATATGCATATCATGAACGACTACACTATTTATAAATGTTGGATTTGAGAATGGGATATGTTAACAGTATTTGGCCGGATAAAGTCTGAATAGAGATAGTTACCCGGGTCGTGTAATTCCAGCATCACGTCGCGGTGTTCAGTACGACGAACGCCGTATAGTACCACGGCCAGCTCGAACGAAAGACGGACTGCTGGTCCGATTTGCGATCGACGCGGGCGAGAGCAGCGGCGCAGGCAAAGAAACGAAAGACGGCGTGGACTATAGCATCGCGGGGCTTCCCATCACAGCGTGGTTGTCGACCGTACATTTAAGTTCGTCAGTCGTTGATATACCTCCATGGCCGTTCATGGCCGTCCCGCGCTTCGGGATCTCTTCGACGAGTCGCCAACACCGCACATCGCGCATCCGCCTCGAACACATCACCGACAGTACTACGTCGCCACCGACGGATCCTTCCGAGAAAGCGGCGGTGGACTGGGAGCCGTCATCGAGACGCGCGACGGTCGCCCCGTAACCAGGGTCGCGATGGCGGATACGCCGCCGGACAACAACGTCGCGGAGTTCCGGGCGCTTCACCTGGGACTCGACATCCTCGCCGCCCGCGCACCACCGAACGCGAGCGTCGGCATCCTCGTCGATCACGACGAGTTGGCAAGCAACGTCAACGCAGCCGTCCTCGCTGCCGGGCACCCCGACCGGCAACCACCGAGACCGTTCTCGGTCCCGACCGCGAGTGCGAACCACTGGCGGGGTATTCGAGCCCGCCTCACCGGCTTCGGTGACGTCAGAGCCGCCCGTATCGATAGCAGGGACAATCCGGCTCATCCGCTCGCAAACACGCCCGATCAGTACGACCACCTGGGTCGATCCCCGCCACGGTGTGTTCGACCGGATCCGATCGAATCGACGGCCCCCGGACACCTGCCGCCGTCTCGCGCAAACCGACACGCCAGCGATTGACGCGAACGAGCGCGGGCGAGGCCACCGTTCTCGCGGACCGAATCCTGCGATAG
>SLIS01000011.1 GCA_007135505.1 Halovivax sp. | reverse complement strand
CCGGGACCACGGCGACGAGTACGAGCCACGGATCGAGGTACAGGCCGGCCGGAATCGCGAGCAGCATCGGAACGGCGAGGAGGCTCCCGAGGGCCGTGCGTCGCTTCCACCCGTCGCCGATCGCGTCCGCCACCGCCGCCTCGAGCATCGTCTGAACCAATCGAGAAGGGAGGTAAAGTCCTTACGAGGTCGATCCGTCGACGGCCACCGGACCCGGAGCATCGTGCTCGCCGATAGCGCTCCCGGGAGAGCAGCCGGGCCGACATCGCTCGAACCAGCCGCTCCGCGCACCCGTCGCTCCGTGTACCGACCCCGTTTCCCCTTCCCCGGTGGTTCCGTACGTTACACGAGACTCCGCGTGTTCCGCGGACGGCTACTGTTCCTGTTCTTCCTCGAGCTGGTCGATATGTTCGTGTGCCCGTTCGAGGATCTCGCGCGGACCGTCCTGCGTGACGGTGTTGATCGCCTGCTCGTAGTCGCGCCACTGGAGATCGCGGTGCTCGTTCGAGAGCTCCGCACTCGCCTCGAACGACCGGGCGATGAACAGGTGAACCGTCTTGTGGATGGTCTTCCCGTTGGCCTCGAAGACGTAGCTGTAGTCCTCGCGAAAGCCGTCGAGTAGTCTGAACTGCTCTATACCTGCCTCTTCCTTCACTTCGCGGATCGCCGTCTGCTGTAGTTCTTCGTCTCCCTCGACGCCGCCCTTCGGAAACTCCCAGTCACCCGGGCGACTCTTGAGCAGAAGATACTCGCGCCGGCCCCGCGTATCGCGGAAGAGGATCGCGCCTGCGCTCGTAGCTTCGACTGCCATTGCGGGCAATAACGGTCGAGCCGTAATGAGAATATCGGACTGTCGATCGTATCTCGGGAGGTTTTTAGGCTCCCGTGGTGGACTAGGTGACGATCAATGACCTTCGTCACCTCCCTCACGCTCCAGAGCGGTGATCGGGCCGCCCTCGACGGCGTGGTCGGCGACATCAAGTCGACAGCGGAGCGAAAAGGCGCCGCCCTGAAGGGCCCGCACTCACATCCGCCTACCCGCCTTCGCGTTCCCCAACACCGCCGACTCCACGCCGACGACGACCGGCGGTCCGAACCCTGGTCCTACACCGTCTTCACCCGCGAGCTCGAAATTCACGGCCATCAGGAGCTCGCTCGCACCGTTGCGAAGCGCTCGTTCCCCGACTCCGTCCGCGTCGAAGTCGAGATCGAACAGATCCACGGGATGGGACGCAGCTGACGCGATCGAGCCGATCGCGGTTCGCCGGAGCCGGCACGATTTTACGTACTTCGTCCGTGGATCGACCCATGTCCGCAATCGATCCAGTGAATCTCCGGCGGGAACTGCACCGCCACCCGGAACCCGCCTGGTGCGAATTCGAGACCACCGCCCGTATCGTCGAGCGCCTCGAGGGCCTCGATCTCGACGGCCTCCACGTCGGCCCCGACGCGATCGAGGGGAGCCACCGCCTCGCCGTACCGGACGACGACGAACTCGAGCGGTGGTTCGACCGAGCCCACGACGCCGGCGCCGATCCCGACGTCCTCGAGCGACTCGAGGGCGGGTACACGGGTGCCGTCGCGGTTATCGAGCGCGGTGAGGGGCCGACGATCGGCCTTCGCGTCGACATCGACGGCCTCCCACAGGTCGAATCGGACGACGACGAACACCTCCCGGTTGCCGAGGGATTCCGCTCCGAGACGGGTGAATCGATGCACGCCTGTGGCCACGACGCCCACGCCGCCATCGGGGTCGGCGTCCTCGAAGCCGTCGCGGAGAGCGACTTCCAGGGAACGCTCAAGGTGTTCTTCCAGCCGGCCGAGGAGGTCATCGGCGGCGGCAAGTCGATGGCCAAGAGCGCACACCTCGACGACGTCGAGTACCTCCTGGCCCTCCACGTCGGGCTCGATCACCCGACCGGCACGGTCGTCGGCGGCATCGACGACTTCCTCGCCGTGCGCCACCTGGAGGCGACGTTCACCGGCGAACCCGCCCACGCCGGAGCGACGCCTGAAGAAGGCCGAAACGCCATTCAGGCCCTAGCCACCGCGATCCAGAATTGCTACGCCATCCCCCGCCACTCCGACGGCCCGACGCGGGTCAACGTCGGCGTCGTCGAGGCCGGCGACGCGGCCAACATCATCGCCGAAGAGGCGAAACTCGTCGCCGAGGTGCGCGGGCAGACGACCGACCTGATGACCTACATGAGCGACCGCGTCGAGCGGACTCTCGAGGCGGCCGCCGAGATGCACGGCTGCGAACTCGAGGTCGAGATCGGCGCCGAGGCCCCGAGTGCCGAGAGCGACGACGAACTCCGCGCGCTCGTCGGGGACGTCGCCGAAACCGTCGACGGGGTCGAGGACGTCGTGGATCAATCGGCTCTCGGCGGCAGCGAGGACGCGACCTTCCTCATGAAGGAAGTCCAGGACAACGGCGGCCTGGCCTGCTACGTCGGCGTCGGCACGGACCACCCCGGGGGCCACCACACCGCGACGTTCGACGTCGACGAGCCGACGATCCAGCACGGCATCGACACGTTGTCGGGGGCGATCGAGGAGATCGCCGAGACGCGGCCCTAGTCGGAGGGGGTGAGGAGTCGGGCGACCGCACACATTTTTGAAACCCAAACACCAGACAGGCAAGCGGCAGTTCTGTCACACCCTCTACGAGTCAAGTCACGTTTCCCGGTGAATGTCAAACGCAACGGTGACAGCCCCTTCCCGTTCACCGACCCCTCCCCCGTCGCCACTCGACGGAGGGACGACAATGACCTCGGCCGACCAGCCAACGTGCTATCGACGCGGCGATCCCCTCCGTGGCACGCACTGGAGTCGCCTCTCGACCGATAATCGGGGCGCAGTCGCCGACAACAACCGCGACGTGACCCGACGGATCTGTCCCGACTGACTCGCGGCGATCGGCCTGCTCGAACTCGACGAGGAGTGGGCCGTGCGCTACGCGACGGACGACTCGACTCCGGAAACGGCTCCGACCCGTGCGATCACGGCGAAACGATGACTGAGCGTCCATTGTCTTGACCGTCACATACCGAGTGCCAACAGCCCACCGGTCACTCCACGCGCGGATCCGATTCTCACCGCGAGCAGCCATCAGGCTGCGAGCGGGCCGACGACCGACCGAGAAGCCGCGCGAAGCGCGGCTGGCGGGGAGGGAGGAGTGCTTTTGATCAACCTTTTACCGAGTGTCGACGCGCCGTGGAGCGCAACGCGCACCCGGCGCGACACGAACGCAGCGTAAAAGGTTGGTTGTTAGTACTTCGGATCCGCGCCCGTCGTCTCGTAGACCCGTTCCATCAGCTCGTAGCGTTCGGCCTGCCAGGCCTCGAATCCGTTCGGCGAGTCGGGATAGTCTTCGTAGTGGGCGAGGAGGTCGTCGGCGCGCTGTTTCGTCTTGTAGAGGTTCCAGACGGTGCCGTAGTGGCCGCGTGCCTTCAGCAGGCACTTGAGCTTGAGGCCGAGACCGATGCTCGTCGATCCGGAGTACAGCGCCTCGGCGATCTGTTCGCCGGGCATGGCCGCCAGCAGCCCCATCATCTCGTCAGTGTCGACGGCGGTCGAGAGGATGTTGTAGACGTCGAGCGCGGCGTAGCGAGCGCCGAAGTGGTCCATCACGCGCTCGTTGTACCGCCAGAGGGCCGCCTCGTCGACAGCGCCGTCCTCGATGGCGGCGATCGCCTCCTCGGCGGCGTACTTGCCGGCGTAGGCGGCGCCAGCGATGCCGCCTCCCGTCGTAGGGTTGACGTGGCCCGCGGCGTCTCCCACGGCGACGAAGCCGGGGTGGACGGCGGAGTCGTACGGTCGGCGCGTAGGGAGGGCGGCACCGAGTTTGTCCTCGACGCGGGCACCCTGGAACTCCGGCCGGTTCTCGAGGTCGCGTTTGAGGTCCTCGACCAGCGTCATCGGCTCTTCGGTCATCTGAAAGCCGAGGCCGGCGTTGATCTCCGTCTCGGTGCGCGGGAAGTACCAGAGGTAGCCTGCAGAGCGCTCGGTAGGCTTGATCACGAGCGCGTCCGACCACTCGACCGGCTCGTCGACGTGGACGATCTCCCGATAGGCCGAGCAGAACTGCGAGTAGTTGACGTTGGTGTCGAACGTCGAGTCCGAGAGGTCGGCCTTGTCCTGCAGGATCGAGAGCGATCCCGCACCGTCGACGACGACGTCGGCCTCGTAGGTCTGCGGATCACCGGCACGGATCGCGTCCACGCCGGTGACGGTCCCGTCGTCCGATTGCCGAACGTCGGTCACGACAGTGTCGTAGTGGAACGCGGCGCCGGCGTCCGCGGCACCTTCGATGACGCGGCGGCCGTACTCCCAGCGGTCCACGACGGCCAGCTCGCCGGGCACGGGAATCTCGAGGACGGTATTTTCCTGCGGTATCTCGAAGCGCCCGTGGTCGACGCCGGTGTTGGTGAACGCCGGCTCGAGCTGGGACTTCGGAATCGCGTCCGGGAACGCGTTCGCGCCCTTCAGCGCGTCCCCACAGGCGATGTGTCCCGCTTCGGACTGGGATTTCCGCTCGAGAACGACCACGTCGTATCCCGCGTTCGCGATCGTCGCCGCAGCGTAACAGCCGGCCGTGCCGGCGCCGACGACGACCACGTCCCACTGACCGCGCTGGAGGTCAGTGGCGGCTACGGGTCCGGCCTGCTCCTGTGTACTCATAGGGAACCGTCGTGAGCGCTGGTAGAAAACGTTTTTCGTGCGCTTCGGCGGGCTGGCCGGGTCAGTCCACCTCGCTGCCGCTGCGTTCACTCGCCGCCTGGTTTCACCAACGAAGAGCGAAGTATTTTGAGGGCCACCTTCGTAGCCGCCGGTATGACCGAGTACACCGTCGAGTTCGTGGGAACGGGCGAGACGATCACCTGTTCGGACAAAGAGACCATCCTGAGTCGCTGTCTGGAGGAGGGAATCGCCCAGGAGTACTCCTGTCGCGTCGGGATGTGCGTGGCCTGTTCGGCCGAAATCGTCGAGGGCGAGGTCACCCAGCCGGCCGCCCGCGCGTTTACCGACGAGGAAGCCGAGCAGTACGCCCTGACGTGTATGGCCCGGCCGCAATCTGACCTCAAACTCGACCGCGGAAAGTACCCGCCGAGTATCGAAGGCGAATTCGGTGGCGGAGTCGACGAAGCGCCGGCTGACGACTGAGCCGGGCCGACGCAGTCGCTATTTCTGGTGGGATTGAATGGGTGAGAACCGCGAAAAGCGCGTCGGCGATCGAGGCTATCCGACGAAGTCGATGTCGTCGTCCTCGTCCACGTCGGGCGCCTGGGCCCCGCCGGGCGCTCCCTGACCGCCGGCGGCCTGCTGTGCGCCGGCGCCTTTGGGCTGGACCGCCTCGCCCTCCGGTCGACCGTAGATCTGGGGCGACTGGACGCCCGTGACGACGATCATGGTGCGCATGCTGCCTTCCAGGGCCTCGTCGATCGAGGTTCCCCAGATGATGCGCGCGTCGGGGTCGATCCGGTCGTAGATCTCCTCGACGACGCCCTCCGCTTCCTCGATGGACATGTCGTTCCCGCCGGTCACGTTGACGAGGGCGGAACTCGCGCCCGAGATGTCGACGTCGAGCAGCGGCGAGCGGAGAGCGGTCTTGACGGAGTCTTCGGCCTTCGCCTCCGAGTCGGACTCGCCGAGGCCGATCATCGCGACGCCACCTTTCTCCATGACGGTGCGGACGTCGGCGAAGTCCAGGTTGACGAGCCCGGGTTTCGTGATGAGTTCCGTGATGCCCTTGACCGAGCGCATCAGGACCTCGTCGCTCACCTTGAACGCCTGGCGGACCGGTAGCTTGCCGACGGAATCGAGCAGGCGGTCGTTCGGCACGACGATGACGGTGTCGCTCACGTCGCGCAACCGTTCGAGTCCGGCCTCGGCGTTGGTCCGCCGAACCTCGCCCTCCGCGGTGAACGGCGTCGTGACGATCGAGATCGTCAGCGCGCCGGACTCGCGGGCCGCCTTCGCGACGACGGGTGCGGAACCGGTCCCGGTGCCCCCGCCGAGGCCGGCAGTGACGAAGACCATGTCCGATCCCTCGATCGCGTCGTAGATGTCCTCCTGACTCTCCAGAGCGGCCTCTTCGCCGACCTGTGGGAGCGAACCGGCCCCGCGTCCGGAGGTCTTCTGTTCGCCCATGAGAATCTTGGTGTCGGCTTCGATTTCCACCAGGTGCTGGACGTCCGTGTTGGCGGCGACGAGCTTCGCGCCGTGGATGCCCTCCTCTTCCATCCGGTTGACCGTGTTCCCGCCGGCACCGCCACAGCCGACGACCGTGATGTCAGTCTGCAGGTCCTGGAGAACGTCCTTGAGTTCCTCGTCGGTCATCGTCCCCGACGCGTTCGATCCCTGCCCGGTATCGGTCGCCCCGGTGGCGTCCGGGACGGGTTCCCCGCCACCGTCCTCCGCCTCGTCGATAGCTTCTTCGACAATTGAGTCCATTCTTGGACCGGTATTGTGAACGCAGCGTTATGACCGTTTCCCACGATGTCTGCCACCCGTCAGACAAAGTATACGATCATTACCTATCAGAGAGAACATTCGTTCTGAGCAGTTGCTCGGTCGGTTCGTCGGGGCGGCGGTGTGACGAGTTCGGAGGCTACGCTCCGGCGGAGCGGCCGGGCGAACCCGGATCGGTGACTCCGAGCTGGGCTCGGGAACGCCGCAACCGACAATTTCGCTAACCGGTCGGAAATACGCCCGTTACAGCGGAGGGGAACGTCGAAGGAGAATCGCGTTAGGGGGATCCACCGGAGAACCGCGTCGGCGGCTGTCAAATGGAGAACCGCGTCGTTCGCTCGACGTGGACGTCCTCGGAATCGACCAATCGACCGTCGACGGTGACCGATTCGCCGTCGGCGAGCCGACCGAACGCCGGTCCGCTGGGGACGCCGAGCTCGGCGGCACGGTCCGGGTCGAAGGCGGTCTCCGCGACGACGACGGCGTCGTCGGTCACCTCGACGTCCTCGTAGCCGTCGCGAAGGATCTCGGCGAGCGAATCGACGATCGTGCGGGGGAGTCCGGTCGGCGACCGGCTGGCCTCGTCGTCGGCCGGGACGGCGATCCGTTCGCCGAGTCGACTGCCGCCGTTCTCGGTCTCGATGGCGACGCTCGCTCCGGCGACGGCGTCCCAGGTCCGTTCCGGATCGATCCCTTCCACGGCCCCGACGAGCTCGGACGGGAGCGTGAGGACGTCGAACGAGTCGGTCCGCCGGTCGCCGAACCGGACGCCGTCGGCGATCGGTCCAAGTACGGCCTCGACGGCCTCGACGAGTGCAAGCGGGCGGTCGTCGACCTCGCGAACCCAGGCCTCGCTGACGACGCGATAGCCCAGGTTCGCAATCGTCTCCGTCAGCGCGGGGTGCTCGCCCTCGACAACGGCGAATTCGGCCGCACTCGCCTCGAACGCCGATCCGATCAGGTCGGACTCGTCCGCAGGGTCGGTGAGTGCCGCGAGCGCCCAGTCGGGAGCGACGTGGCCGACGGCCCACGGCGTTTCGCGGACGATTCGCTCGAACCGAGGGACGTAGTGCCCGCCGCCGAATCCGACGAGGTGGCGCGTTCGGGCTCGGCTGGTGTCAGCGCCGGCCCCCTGGTCGGAGCGTTCGAACCGATACGGTTCGACGCCGTCGAGCGCGAGGATGGCCCGGGCGACGGCCTCGGCCGCGGCGTCGTCGGTCCACTGCGCTTCGTCGCTGCCGAGTTCGACGAACAGCGACGGACAGCCCACGTCGGTCGGGCCGTGGTGGGTACACTCCATTCCCACCTCGTACCCATCCGGCGCGTGCTCGTCGAAGGCAGCGAGCAGGGCACAGAGTGCGTTCGGTGCGGCCTCGGCGACCGACCGATCCGCCCCACCGTACTCTGCCGGCCCGAAGTTTCCGGTGAAGTGGCCGGTGAGCAACGGTCCCGTCTCGCCGGAGTGTCGCGAGGCGAAGACGAGTAGCTCGGGCGGCTCGCTGAACGCCTCGGCTGGCCGCACGAGATCCAGGTGGAGCGCGTCGAAGGTCCGGAGTTCGAACTTGCCGGCACGATAGTACGTGCCGCCGCCCTCGCCATCGGGGCGCGTGGTGTCCTCGCCGCGGTCCCAGTCGGTCAGGGAACGGAGCTGGTCACAGATGTGGACCGACGCCGCGTCGGCCCGGCTCTCGACGATCGCGATCACAGCCATCTGTCGGGGACGGGCGGTCGAATATCCTCCGCTTTCGG